>CANKXJ010000093.1 GCA_947487595.1 Actinomycetota bacterium | reverse complement strand
CGTATCGATCTTCCTACAGAGGGAAGTGAAAGTGAGCGAGTAGTTGCGCTGGTGCAAAAGTGTGCGGATCTTTTTGCAAAGGGAATAGCTCAATACCCACAGGATTGGCACATGATGCAACGTATTTGGACTGATGGCGATTTTAAGGATCGCAACTAATGCTGACGACGAAGCTGCGAATTGGAATTGTGTGTCCGTATGGTTGGGATACACCGGGCGGGGTGCAAAATCATGTCCGCGATTTAGCAGAGTTTCTTATTGCCTCTGGCCACTCTGTCTCTGTTTTAGCACCAGCGATAGATGAGACAAAACTGCCGGATTATGTTGTCAGTGCTGGAAAGCCGATTTCGATTCCTTACAACGGCGCAGTTGCCCGTGTTCTCTTTGGTCCAATCGCTTATGCCAGAGTGCGTCAATGGATTGGTTCTGCAAACTTTGATTTGTTGCACTTGCATGAGCCCGCAATTCCATCCATCTCACTTCTAGCCTGCTGGGCGGCAGAAGGCCCAATGGTTGGAACTTTCCATGCTGCTGCAAAGCGCCAGAAAGTTATTTTTGCTATCGGTCCTATTTTGGAACCTGCAATCGAGAAGTTGTCTGCGCGTATTGCAGTATCTGAAGCTGCGCGCCTGACCCTTACAGACCACCTTGAAACTGATGCCATAGTTGTTCCTAATGGAATTTATGCCAAGCGATATTCAGATGGAACAGCGCAAGGCAAGTGGTCTGGCAATACCATTGGTTTTATTGGGCGATTTGAAGAACCACGTAAGGGTCTGCAAGTTCTAGTAGATGCCTTGCCTATCATTGCTCGCTTTGCTCCTGATGTGAAAGTTTTTGTTGCAGGACCAGGAGATCCTAAAGATTTTGAGAAAGAGATTGATCCACAGTTGCGTGATCGTTTTGAATTCCTTGGCAAAATCTCTGAGCAAGAAAAGGCGGATTTCATGTCTTCGGTTTCAATCTATGTGGCACCAAATACTGGTGGTGAGTCATTTGGAATTATTCTGGCTGAAGCTCTAGCTGGTGGTGCCTGCGTAGTGGCAAGTGACATCCCGGCTTTCGATTCTCTCTTGGGTGGCGGCACATATGGAGCCCTCTTTGAATCTGAAAACTCAACTGATTTAGCTAAGGTAATCATCGATCTTTTGCGCGATGAAGAAAAGCGAAAGGAGTTAGCGATTGCTGGGAAGCGGCGGGCGCAGCTCTTTGATTGGGAAGTGGTTGCTCAACAGATCTTCTCTATTTATGAAATGGCAATGGTTGGCAGCAAGGGTGTGGCATTGGGCTCTGATCAGCGTTCTTGGAATCGATTCTTATCTCGAGATGAGGAGAAGCGATGAAGACTTCATTCTTTCTTGGCTTTCTGCTTCTGCTGGGAATTTGGTACTTAACATTCTCGGCCACACGTCTAGATCGTCTGCATCATCGAGTTGAGACGAGTTGGGCTAACTTGGATGCGTTGTTACAGAAAAGAGCTGCCATTGCACTTGAGATAGCGCACAGTGATTTAGCTGATCCTGCTTCCTCAATGCTTCTCACCGCTGCTGCATATCAAGCCCGTGATGCTGATATCAAAAACCGCTCAATGGCAGAGAGTGGTTTATCAGGAGCATTGGGTCTGATCATTTCCGATGGATTGGCACACGCCACAGTTTCCGAACAAGCTTTATTGCAAGAGCTCTCAGCCTTAACAGCAAAAATACGAGTGGCTATTTCTATTCACACTGATGCCGTTTCATCGACGGTAATGGTGCGTCGTAAGCTTGTAGTGAAAACCTTTAGATTGGCGGGTACTGCGCCTTTGCCTGTTACATATGAGTTCGAATCTGATGTTTTATAAGCGCGTAGTTCTGGCCTTTTCTCTTACCTTTCTTTTGTCAGGCTGTTCGGCTATCTCTGGTTTGTTGCCTGAAGCCGCCGAGCGCAATGTTCTTAGCGGTCGAGAAGGAAGCAATGGTCTGGTCCTTGCTGTAAAGATTGATGATACAAACGCTGCGCATCCGCAAATTGGTTTAGAAGATGCAGATGTTGTTTATATTGAACAAGTAGAGGGTGGCGTAACACGCCTAGCGGCGATCTTCTCATCCGTTATTCCAGAGCGAATTGGACCGATTAGAAGTGCGCGCATCTCAGATATCGATATCTTGGCGCAGTATGGCAGTGTGGCATTTGCTTATAGCGGTGCACAGAAAAAACTATTGCCAGTTATCGATGCAGCAAATCTGCAAAATCTAGGAGCACAGGCACAGCCTCCATCTATCTACACCACCGATCCCAACCGCGTTCCACCATTTGCAATGGTTTTGCGGGCAGATCTTTTAATGGCCAAGGTAGTTGAGAAGAATTATCAAATCACTACTGCAAACAATGTTGGTTGGAGTTTTGGCGATGCACCGCAAGGCGGCAAACCTACGGAGTCAGTAATCATGCATTGGCCAGCAGCTAGATACAGCGCTGCTTGGTCAGAGTCGCAATCTCGTTGGTTGCTCTCTCATAACTCAGAGAGTGATGTTTCAGAATCTGGAATAGTTCTGGGGCCCACAACTTTAGTGATTCAAATGGTCTCGATCACAGATTCGGAATACCGCGACAAAGTGGGCGGCATCACTCCGTTTTCGCAAACCGTTGGCAATGGCCGTGGCTTCATTTTGCGGGACGGTAAAACATTTAACGCCCTTTGGAGTAGAGCATCTGAAGGCGCTGGAACTACTTGGACATCGAGTGATGGCAAGGAAATAAAGTTTGCCCCTGGTCAAATATGGGTAGCCCTGACCGATAAGGAGCCTGATTTCACGTATTTAACTGCGAGCGCGAAACCGACAAAGACAAAGTAGGATGTTCCCCTACACAGATGAAGGTGAGTAAAGAGTAAATGTCAGAAGTAAAAGGCACAGGGCGAGTAAAGCGCGGTATGGCAGAGATGCTCAAGGGCGGCGTCATCATGGATGTCGTTAACGCTGAGCAGGCAAAGATTGCCGAAGATGCTGGCGCAGTTGCTG
>CANKXJ010000092.1 GCA_947487595.1 Actinomycetota bacterium | reverse complement strand
CTCCAGGTGCTGCTCGAATGTTCTGCGACATCGTGATGCCAGATGGCACACCATCTCCTGCTGATCCACGCAATGTGTTGCGACGTACTTTAGAAAAAGCAGCAACCATGGGTTACACCTGTTACACACACCCAGAAATTGAATTCTTCTTATTTAAGGAAAAGCCAGAGGCTGGCAAAGCACCTATCCCAGTTGATCAAGGTGGGTATTTCGATCACACACCTGCAGTTGTTGGACATGACTTCCGCCGCCAAGCAATTACATTACTTGAGGCTATGGGAATTTCAGTTGAGTTCTCACACCATGAAGGTGCTCCAGGACAACAGGAAATTGATCTACGTTATGCAGATGCGTTAAGTACTGCAGATAACATCATGACTTTCCGCCATGTGATTAAAGAAGTAGCAATGGATCAAGGCTTCCACGCCTCATTTATGCCAAAGCCATTTACTGATCATCCAGGCAGTGGCATGCACACCCACGTTTCACTCTTTAAAGGTGAAGAAAACGCTTTCTATGATCCAAGCGCTGAACTAAATCTTTCTGCTGTAGGTCGCTCATTTATTGCAGGTCTGCTCAAGCACGCACCAGAGATCACTGCAATTACAAATCAGTGGGTTAATTCTTATAAGCGATTACATGGCGGGGGAGAAGCACCAGCTTTTGTTAACTGGGGTCCAAGTGATCGTGGTGCATTAGTGCGTGTGCCTATGTATAAGCCAAAGAAAGAAAACTCAACACGCATTGAATTTAGATCACCAGATACTGCATGTAATCCATATCTTGCATATGCCGTGATGTTGGCAGCAGGGTTAAAGGGCGTTGAAGAAGGCTATGTATTAACCGATTCTAAAGATCCAATTTCTCTGCCCTCTGATCTCAATGAAGCCATTGCAGAGATGGAAAAGAGTGAATTAGTCCGTCAAACTTTGGGTGAGCATGTATTTGAATATGTTTTGCGCAATAAGCGTGCTGAATGGCAGGACTATCGCCGCCAGGTCAGTGCCTATGAACTCGATCGTTATTTGCCAGTTCTTTAACCTGAGCGTTACCCTCTACCCATGAACACACGCAGTCTCCTTCTTAGCTGCCGTGGCGGGGTCAAATAACCGAACCCCTCGCTGCGGGGTTTGTCGTATCGGTAAAAAGACAAATTCCGCATACTAATAAGGAGCAATAGAAATGAATTTTCCTAAGCAAGTACCCTCAAAGATGCCAGTGCATCGCTATGAACCTTTTCATCCAATAGATCTTGCCGATCGCACTTGGCCCAATAAGAAGATTACTAAAGCGCCGCAGTGGTGCTCTGTGGATCTTCGTGATGGCAACCAGGCCCTGATCGATCCCATGGACACACCGCGCAAGTTAGCGATGTTCAAACTTTTAGTAGCCATGGGATACAAAGAGATTGAAGTTGGTTTTCCTAGTGCTAGCCAGACAGATTTTGATTTCGTTCGAAAGATTATTGAAGAAAAATTGATTCCTGATGATGTCGTTATTCAGGTGCTGACTCAGGCGCGTGAGGCATTGATTATTCGCACCTTTGAATCAATCAAGGGCTCTAAGCAGGCAATAGTTCACCTGTATAACTCCACATCCACTTTGCAGCGCCGAGTTGTCTTTGGTCTTGATAAAGATGGCATCAAGAAGATTGCAACAGATGCCGCCAAGATCTGTTTAGATCTAGTTAAAACAGTTCCTGAAACTAAAGTCTCTTTCGAATACTCACCTGAGTCATATACAGGCACAGAGTTAGAGTTTGCTGTTGAGGTGTGTAACGCAGTTAATGATGTGTGGAAGCCAACTCCGCAATGGAAAACCATCATCAACCTGCCAGCAACTGTTGAAATGGCAACACCAAATGTTTATGCAGACTCCATTGAGTGGATGTGTCGACACTTAAATAATCGCGAAAGCGTGATTGTTTCACTCCACCCACATAATGATCGTGGCACAGGAGTTGCAGCTGCAGAGCTTGGTTACCTAGCAGGAGCTGATCGCATTGAAGGAACCTTGTTTGGTAACGGTGAGCGCACCGGAAATGTTTGCCTTGTCACCCTTGGGATTAACTTAGTTACACATGGCATTGATCCACACATTGATTTCTCTAACATTGATGAAGTCCGTCGTACAGTGGAATACGCCAACCAATTACGTGTTCCTGAGCGCCATCCTTATGGTGGAGACCTTGTCTTTACAGCCTTTTCTGGTTCACATCAAGATGCAATTAAAAAAGGCTTTGATCACATGGCAGTTGATGCAAAGGCTGCCGGCAAAGAAGTTCGTGATCACACATGGGCTATTCCTTACTTACCTATTGATCCATTAGATATTGGGCGCAGTTATGAAGCTGTTATCCGTGTCAACTCTCAATCAGGTAAGGGCGGAGTTGCTTATCTGATGAAGAACGAGCATCACCTTGATCTGCCACGCAGATTGCAGATTGAGCTCTCTAAAAATGTTCAGGCAAAGACTGATGCTGAAGGTGGAGAAATTAGTCCAGAGGATTTGTGGAATATATTCGAAGATGAATATTTACCAACAGAAGGCGCACCCTGGGGACGCTTTCGCCTCAGGGGTTTAAGTCAGACATCGGTTCTTGGTGAAGATGTTCACTTGATTGTTTCACTCACTGATCGTGGTCAACTCCATGAACTTAAGGGTCAAGGAAACGGACCGATTGCAGCGTTCTGTAATATTTTGCAGAACTACGGAGTCGATGTTCGCGTTCTAGATTATTACGAGCATGCCCTCTCTGCTGGTGGCGATGCATCAGCTGCGGCATATTTGGAATGTTCCATTGATGGTGATGTCTTCTGGGGTGTTGGAATCGATCCAAACACCACCACGGCATCGCTAAAAGCTGTCGTGTCTGCCATAAATCGCGCAATTCGCTAATCAACGCACTACCTTTGCCCGTATGAGTTTGTACCGGGATGAGGCAATCATCCTGCGCACCCAAAAGCTCGGTGAGGCAGATCGCATCATTACGTTGCTGACAAAAGATCATGGGCGTATTCGAGGCGTTGCCAAAGGTGTTAGGCGAACAATGTCTAAATTTGGTGCACGGCTTGAACCAGGTAGCCACGTTGATCTTCAACTACATGTGGGAAAAACCTTTGACACTATTACTCAAGTTGAAGCTTTGATGAATTATGGAGAAGCGCTCACTCAGGATTATCAGCGCTGGACAGTGGCTTCAGCGATATTGGAAGCTGCTGAGCGCTTTTCACCTAATGAGCAAGAACCTGCGC
>CANKXJ010000091.1 GCA_947487595.1 Actinomycetota bacterium | reverse complement strand
TCTAAAACATCTTTTGCAAAAAGATTAGGGGCTGCGACCAATAAAGTTGTTTGATCATTGTTGTGGAGTAGACCTAAAGGCTTTGTGAGTTGTAAAAATGCTCGATGTTGAGGCGCATCAACGGCAACCTCTTCAATAACGCGATCCCAGAGAGTCGTTAACTCAATCTCTTTAACGGCCATTTCGGCCCCTCTCTGATATCCACAGGGTTATCCACAGCCTGTGGTCTAAACCCCAGGTTGAGCCCTTATAAAACCTCCAAAAGCTATAAACCTGTGGAGGAGGGCGTAAAAGTAGAGCGGATTGGAAAAAAAAGCAACTGGTTATCCACAGTAGGCTCCAAAGAGGCTGAGCCTAGATCTGAGTTTGACCGGCTTATCCCCAGACCTCTACCGTTACCTTCTTGCTTCCCCCGTATTTCTGGCCCGCACAAGATTTTTAATTATTTAGGAGTTTGACATGACAAAGCGCACCTTCCAACCCAATACCCGTCGTCGTGCCAAAAAGCATGGTTTCCGTGCCCGTATGGCCACACGCGCAGGTCGCGCTGTCCTTGCAGCTCGCCGTGCAAAAGGCCGCGCGCGTCTTTCTGCATAAAGATCTCTAAGGAGAACTCCTGTGCTTGCCAAAAGCGCACGTTTAACTGAGAGCGGGGATTTTGCCCGTGCAACAAAGAGTGGAATCCGTTACTCATCGACCAACTTTGTCGGCTATTTATATTTAGGTGAATTCGATCAACCTGCCCGTGCGGGATTAATTATTAACAAAGCCGTCGGTAGTTCGGTTGCTCGCCACCGCTTAGCCCGAAAAATCCGCCACTGTATTTTTGATAACTACGTAACCCTTCCAACCGGGTCCCTTTTGGTTATCCGCGGACTTAATAACTCAGCTGATGCTGATTGCAAATCAGAGATTGCAACTGTTGTTGCCCAACTTATTCGTAAATCTAAAGATCGTGCGGGCGCACAATGAAAGTTTTGCTCACCACACCTATTAAGTTTTATCAAAAATGGATTTCCCCATCACTAGCACCACGGTGCAAGTACTACCCATCATGTTCAAGCTATGCGGTCAGCGCGATTGAAACATATGGATTAAAAGGAGTTGCAATGAGCGCTTGGCGTTTAGTGCGCTGTAACCCATGGTCACATGGCGGAGTTGACTACGTAGTTTCGAAAGAGAAGGTAAGTGTTAATGGATAGCATCTTAAAACCCTTATATATCGCTGTTTCTTGGGTTATTGTCAATATCCACGATTTACTCGCACCTTTATTTGGGGCAGACAGTGGTGTGTCATGGTCATTAGCAATCATCGGCCTTGTAATCATAATCCGCATCATTTTAATTCCACTTTTTGTTAAGCAGATTAAAAGCCAGCGTGCACTAACCGCCCTTCAACCACATATGAAGGATATTCAAAAGAAGTTTAAAGATGATCGCCAAAAGCAATCAGAAGAGATGATGAAGCTCTATAAAGAGCACAAAACAAACCCTCTCGCTTCTTGTTTTCCAATTCTTGCACAAGCACCAATCTTCTTTGCTCTCTTCACTGTTCTTAACGGAATTGGAAAGAACCCACCCGTTAAATATGGTGTTTTGTCACAAACAGATGTTGTGAGCGCTGCCCAAGCTAAGTTCTTTGGCGCACCAATTTCTCAAACATTTTTAGGTTCAGATATAACAACCGTAAAAGTCGTTACTGTTATTTTGATTGCATTCATGTCACTCACAACTTTCACAACACAACGTCAGTTGATGTTAAAGGGAATGCCAAAGATGGATTCAAGCAACAATATGATGTTGCAACAGCAAAAGATTATGTTGTATGCATTCCCAGTAATTTTTGCTATTACTGGTGTTAACTTTCCAGTAGGAGTTCTAATTTATTGGTCAACAACAAATCTTTGGACATGGGGACAACAGTTCTATGTCATTAAACGAAACCCAACACCAGGATCACCTGCCTATGAAGAGCTGCAAAAAAAGCGCAACCATAAAGGCGGGGTAGTGGCACCTGAAACAGATGTGGCCCCGGCAGAAGAAGTTAAAGGGCAACGAAACCAACCAAAGAAGAAGAAAAAGAAGAAGTAGGACAAATCAGTACAAATAGTATTAATTCACTACAAACCCGACTGGGAGATATGTAATGGCAAAAGCAAAAGCAGAAGTTATTGAAAAGGTAGAAGAAGTAGCAGAAACAAAGCCTGTTAAAGGTGTGGCAAAACTAGAGGAAGAGGGCGATATCGCCGCTGACTACCTAGAGGCCCTGCTCGACATCGCAGATCTTGATGGCGATATTGATATTGACGTTGAAAACGATCGTGCCTCACTGGCCATCGTTGGAGGAAAGCTCAACCACCTCGTTGGCCAGGAGGGTGAAGTTCTAGATGCCATTCAAGAGCTCACCCGCCTAGCAGTTCAGACCGCTACCGGAGATCGCTCACGGTTAATGCTTGATATCGATAACTTCCGTGCCAACCGCCGCACAGAGCTCACAAAGCTGGCCAATGAGATGGCTGAAGAGGCCAAGTCCACGGGCGCTTCCATCAAACTAGCTCCAATGAACGCCTTTGAGCGCAAAATCATCCATGACACTATTCAAGAGCTAGGCCTAAGTAGCGAATCTGATGGGGAAGACCCAAACCGCTACGTCGTTATCTATCCAGCATAGATGCAGGTTTCACGTGAAACCCTAATCGAGCGATATTTCCCTGATATCGATCGGGTTCACGCCTATGCCGCCTTCCTTGAAAGCGCTGGAATTGAGCGCGGTTTAATCGGTCCACGAGAAGCTGACAAGATCTGGGATCGCCACATCTTTAACTGCCTGCCCGTCACCTCCCTTCTCAAAGAGGGCTCTATCGTCTTTGACATTGGCTCTGGGGCAGGTCTGCCAGGAATCGTGATTGCACTGGCCCGTCCAGATCTCAAAGTCACCCTGATTGAGCCCCTGGAGCGCCGGGTTGAGTTTTTAAAGGAGGCCGTAGCTGGCCTTGATATTGAGGTAATCCGGGGCCAGGCCCAGGATGTGCGCACAAGCGCCCACTATGTAACAGCCAGGGCAGTGGCCCCGCTAGAGAAGTTAAAGAAGATGAGCTGGCACCTTTTAAAGACCAATGGCTCACTGATGGCCATTAAAGGTAAATCTGCGGAGGAAGAGATGAAATCTCTGCCAAAAGCCATGCTCCATGAGGTAAATCTTGAGGGCATTGAGCTTGGACGCATAGTAGAAGTGCGCAAAGGTGCTTAACTAGCGCACGTGAACGATTCACGTGAA
>CANKXJ010000090.1 GCA_947487595.1 Actinomycetota bacterium | reverse complement strand
CACAACAGTTAATTCTGTGCCCACCACGATTGGCTTAGCAATCGCACCTGCTATATCAGCGCTAATTATTGTGCCAGAGCTTCCAACAGCAGTAATTCCGTTTTTATCTACCGCTAAGGCGTTTATTAATACCGGCGAACTAAGTTGCAATGTGTATTGAGCTAGCGACTGTGTTGTGGGATTAAGTGACCATAGCGAAAAAGCATCTAAGTCAGCGCTAAAAATATCGGCAACGGGAGTGATTTTATCTGGATTGAGCGCAGATGCTGTTGGAGAAGGCGCAGGTGTTGCACGAGCCAATGAAGTCGAACCAGCTAACCAAATAACTCCGCTGCTATCAATAGCTGCTGCAGTTGCAACTGATGGTGAAGCCTTATCTAGCTCGATATTCCAAAGCTCTTTACCCGTTAAATCCAGGGCTTTAGCAAAGGATTTATCTGCCTTATTTCCATAAACAATAATCGTTTTACCTGAAACTACTAGGCCTGCAAACTCATCAATGGAACCAACTGTTGTAAGTAATTTTAGGGATTCAACTACAGGTTTTTTAGGTGCAGCATTGGCTATTGGTGTTAATAAAAGAGAAGAAATTACAACTAAGGAAAGTAAGCGTTTCACGCTAATTCCTGCGAGCGATCGCGCGCGGCTTTCATAGCTTGGGCAACTACATCACCCAGTTGGTGTGATTCAAAGGAGGCAAGTGCTGCTGCAGTTGTTCCATTTGGACTTGTGACATTTTCGCGCAAGGTTTTTGCACTCTTTCCTGATTCATCAAGCAATTTTGCGGCGCCCACAATTGTCTGCACCGTAAGAGTCGTTGCATCAGCCTCAGATAAACCAAGGGCTTTGGCACCATCAACCATTGCTTCAACGAATCTGAAGAAGTAAGCAGGACCTGAACCACTGGTTGCAGTAACGGCATCTTGTAAATCTTCACTGACTTCAATCACTTTGCCAGTTGCAGCTAGAAAACCTGAGACAAACTCAGATTGCTTGGCACTTACTCCTGCTCCAAGTGAGATTGCAGCCATTCCAGCTCCAACCAAAGTTGGAGTATTTGGCATTACTCGAACAACAGGATTACCTGTTCCAAGGCCTTGTTCGATAAATGAGATCTTCTTGCCTGCTGCAAATGTGATGACTACGGCTGACTTATTGATTGATCCCTTGATTTCATCAAGGACTGCAGCCATATCCTGTGGTTTAACAACGAGTAGGAGCGCATCAGCTTTGGAAACATTGGTTGCAACATCTTCAACCTTAATTCCATAGCGTGCACGTAGTTCATCGGCACGGTCTCTGCGCTTTTCAGAGATAGTGATGGAGGCTGGCGCAGTGCCATAAGAAATCAACGCAGCGATAAGGGCTTCGCCCATTACTCCAGCCCCGATTACTCCAACTTGCTTCATGTAACAAGCCTACCTTTATGCCTGTAGGCTCTGCGACTGTGTCTGAAATAAAACCAGGGTTTGCGCGTGATTGGGTTGAATTTAGCGACCCCAATGATGAAGAGGAAATCTTCAAGTGCGACCTCACATGGTTAACCTCATATTGGACCTGTATTTATGGCGATGGTTGCCAAGGTGTGTTTAAGAGCCAACCATTTGCTGGTTGCTGCACTGAAGGTGCAATGTATACAGATGAAGATGATGAGAAGCGCACAGATAAAGCTGCCGCTTACTTAACTCCAGATATGTGGCAGTTCTATTCACAGGCTCGTCCAAAGAAGCCTGGTGGAGCTTTACGTATTTCTGAAAAAGATGAAGATGGCGAACGTAAAACACGTCGCGTTGAAGATGGATGTATTTTCTTAAACCGAAAAGGTTATGAAGCAGAAGGTTTCACTGGTTCATTTGGTTGTGTACTGCACCACTTAGCAATCAAGGAAAAGAAACACTTTGTAGATACAAAGCCAGACGTTTGTTGGCAATTGCCGTTGCGTCGTAGTTTTGAAACTCGCGAAATTGGCGAGCGCGAGTATTCAATTACCGTTATCGGTGAATACGAGCGCCTTGCATGGGGCGATGGCGGAGAAGATTTTGATTGGTACTGCACCAGCAATCCTGATGCACACATAGGAACTCAACCTGTGTATCTCTCCAATAAGTATGAACTCCAAAAACTTATGGGTGAGCAGGCCTATGCCGAACTGGCACGCCTGTGCGACATTCGTATTGCAGGAATTAAGGATGCTCAGGCCCGTTCACTTCCCCTCTTTGTTATCCAACATCCAGCAACACTTGCTGCCCAGAAGAAATAGTCAGTCCTTCGTTCTAGGCTCTACCCATGGCCAAAGTTGAGAAAGATCCATTCCGCTGTAGTGAATGCGGTTGGAGCTCGCAAAAATGGGTTGGCCGCTGCGGTGAATGCCAAGCATGGGGCTCTGTTGAAGAGTTAGCTGCACCTAAGAAACTCTCGCTTGTTCCTGGAAATGTAACGAGTAAAGCAACTCCTATTGGTGATGTTGATCTATCTGCAGCCCACGCACGTCCTACGGGCGTATCAGAGCTCGATCGCGTACTGGGTGGTGGATTAGTTCCAGGTGCTGCAATCTTGTTAGCAGGTGAACCCGGTGTTGGTAAATCAACGCTACTTCTTTCGGTTGCTGCGCAAACTGCAGCTAAAGGAATTCCGGCGCTCTATGTCAGCGGTGAAGAATCAGCATCACAAGTTCGCTTGCGTGCAGAGCGCATCAAAGCAATTGATCCGCAGTTATATCTGGCATCAGAGACAGATCTGGGAGCAGTCATTGCCCATATCGATGCCGTTAAACCACAGTTACTCATTATTGACTCCGTACAAACGATTGGCAGCAGCACAGCCGATGGTTCACCTGGTGGTGTGACACAAGTGCGCGAAGTTGCCGGAGCACTTATCCGTATCTGTAAAGATCGCGATATTACTTTGCTCCTAGTTGGCCATGTGACTAAAGATGGATCTATTGCTGGTCCCAGACTTCTAGAACACATCGTTGATGTTGTGTTGCAGTTTGAAGGAGAGCGCCATTCACGCCTTCGCCTCATCCGTGCAATTAAAAACCGTTTTGGTGCATCAGATGAAGTCGGTTGTTTTGATTTAAGTGATTCAGGAATTGAATCAGTCCTTGACCCAACAGGTCTTTTCACATCACGCCATGCAGAACCAGTTCCTGGAACATGTGTGACTGTAACTCTTGAAGGTCGCCGTCCATTACTTGCAGAGATTCAAGCCCTTGTTAGCCAGGGACGCGAGAATGATTTTGGTAATGCACGTCGTGTTGTCTCTGGCCTAGATTCGGCCCGCACATCAATGACTTTGGCAGTTCTTGAACTTC
>CANKXJ010000089.1 GCA_947487595.1 Actinomycetota bacterium | reverse complement strand
TCTAAATCTTTGCATGACCAAGTCGAAGGCGCCAAAGTGCGATCACTGGAAGAGTGAATCTTTGCGACCCACTTCTTCAGTGAGTTGTGCGCCACGGTTAAGCCGTAATGACGGGCAAATCCTGCAACGTCGGTTTGATAAATTGATAACGTCGGAATATTGAGATTCTGTGCAATCTTGGTTGCATATTTTCCAAGAAATATCGGTGACGCTAAATGAATGACATCTGGAGCAAAACCATCAATCAAAGGTTCTAAGGCCCGTTGCGGAAAGCCAAGAGGAATCAAGCCTTTCATTTCAAGACTGGGAACACGCTTGATACGAAAGCCGGCAAATTCACGGGGGGCATCAATGCTTTCAGGTGCGATAACTAATGCTTCATGGCCTTGGTGTTTAAGATGCTCGAGAACCCTCAAAACAGAGTTAGTGACGCCGTTGATTTGAGGCAAAAATGACTCGGTAACGATCGCAATGCGCATTTTTTGACTCATGGCTCACAGGGTCGGTTACCCCAAAAGACTCAAGTAATCCTTGAGGTTACGTGTTGGCAAATCATGCGTGAAATCTGAGATTCAGTTGGCCTTTCGGGTTACTGGCCAGTAACATTGGACTCATGAAGATCGCTGTCTGCATCAAACAGGTCCCAGATTCATGGGCTGAGAAGAAGATGGTTGGCGGATTACTTGATCGCGCCAACGTTGATGCTGTTCTCAATGATTTAGATGAATACGCTGTTGAAGAAGCACTTCGAATTGCAGAAGCACATGGTGGCAATGAAGAAGGTGGTGCTAACTCAGTCACAGTTATTTCAATGGGACCAGAGCGCGCAACTGAAGCTGTTCGTAAAGCCCTATCTATGGGTGCAAATGATGCGATTTTAATTAGCGATGCTGTTCTAGTTGGAGCAGATGCCGTTGTGACGGCTGAAGTTCTAGCCAATGTCATCTTGAAAGGTGAGTTCGACATCGTTATCTGCGGAACTGAATCAACAGATGCCCGTATGAGCGTTGTGCCGGCGATGATGAGTGAGAAGCTTGGCTGTGCTCAATTAACTTTTGCTTCTAAGGTTTCCGTAGATCCAGCAGCTAAGAAGGTCTCGATTACACGGGTTACTGAAGCTGGTGTTGATGAAGTCCATGGAGAGTTTCCATGCGTAGTAAGTGTTGTTGAAAAGATTAATGAGCCTCGCTATCCATCCTTTAAAGGCATTATGGCGGCTAAGAAAAAGGTTATTGATATCCGGGACTTTGCAAGTACTGGCGCGCAGTTCACGAAATCTTGGTCAGCAGTAATTGATGCAGCTCCTCGTCCACCACGTGCTACGGGTGTTGTTGTCACAGATGATGGAACAGCTGGTCAAAAACTTGTTGATTTCTTGAGTGAGAAGAAGTTGATATGAGCACTGTGTTAATTCTCGCTGATTTTGCTGGCGAAAAGGCGACTAAGTCAACGGTAGAGATAGCAACTGCTGGCGCTGTCATTGGTGAAGTAACAGCACTCGTTTTAGCACCTGTCGGAAAAGGTGCAGCTTATGCAGCCTCCATTAACCAGGGACCTGTCACAAAAGTACTTGTGATTGAATCAGATGACTTTGCAAAGCATGGCGTTGCAGCATGCGCCGATGCGCTCGCATATGTGATCGGCCAAAGCGCTCCATCTGCAGTTCTCGTTGTTTCAAACGCCTTTGGTAAAGAAGTTGCTGGACGCGTGGCAATGAAGCTAAAGATTGGCATTATTACCGATGCAGTCGATGTTGCGGCAGATTGCACTGCCACACAGCTAGTTTTTGGTGGATCCACAACTGTTCACTCAAAGGTCAACGAAGGCACAGCAATAATTACCGTGCGCCCTAACACCATAACTGCAAACTTTGCACCAGCTACACCTTTAATTGAAAACATAACTGTGCCGATCTCTGATGGCTCCAAAAAAGCAACAATCACCTCCTCGCAACCTCCGGTTAAGGGTGGTCGTCCAGAGTTAACTGAAGCCGACATTGTTGTTTCGGGTGGTCGTGGAACAAATGGAGATTTTGCATCGGTTGAAGCTTTTGCAGATTCATTAGGCGCAGCCGTTGGCGCATCACGTGCTGCAACTGATGCCGGTTGGTATCCACATTCTCATCAAGTAGGCCAAACAGGAAAAACTGTTAGCCCACAGCTCTACGTTGCATGTGGAATCTCAGGGGCAATTCAGCACCGCGCTGGCATGCAAACAAGCAAGAACATTGTGGTGGTAAATAAAGATCCAGAAGCTCCACTCTTTGAATTAGCTGATTTTGGTGTTGTGGGCGATCTCTTTGCCGTGCTGCCTCCTGCCACTGAAGGCGTTAAAGCCCTCAAAGCCTAAGATTGGACCTATGTCCTCTATCTACCTAGACCATGCGGCCACAACGCCCATGGTTGAAGAAGCTTTAATTGCGATGACTGGGCAGTTAGCACGCTTAGGTAATCCTTCAAGTTTGCACACACATGGACGTGCAACACGAAAAACTCTAGAAGATGCCAGAGAAGTAATTGCAAAAGAAGTGGGTTGCCTGCCCAGTGAAGTTATTTTCACCGCATCAGGGACGGAGGCAAATAACACTGCGCTTAAAGGTTTGTATTGGCAAGGACGCGATAAGGGCAAACACGTTGTGGTTATTAGCTCCATTGAGCACCATGCAATTCTTGATCCAGCACATTGGTTAGAGGTGCATGAGGCCGCTGAAATTGTTCAGATTCCAGTTAACGCTGATGGTGTCATAGATCTTGAGTTTCTCACTCATTTAGTTGCTGCCAGAGGTAATGAGATTGCAGTAATCAGTGTGATGCATGCAAATAACGAAACTGGAGTGATTCAACCGATTGCAAAGGTTGTTGAAATTGCTGGAGAGATTCCAGTTCACACAGATGCTGCACAAAGCTTTAAGAAAGTCCCGCTTTCATTTGCCGGTCTTGGCGTTTATGCAATGTCATTGAGTGCCCATAAAGTTGGAGGACCTCTAGGAATTGGCGCACTTATTTTGCGTCGAGCAGTGGAAATCCCAGCGTTGCTCCATGGTGGGGGACAAGAGCGAGAAATTAGAAGTGGAACATTAAATGCACCTGCAATTGTTGCTTTTGCTGCAGCTGCAAAAAGTAAGTATTACGATGGGAACAACGTAAGTGCACTGCGCGACTCCTTTATTGCAGGGATAACATCTGCGCTTCCTGAAATAATTATCAATGGTGCGAAATCAAATCGCTTACCTGGAATCGTTAATGTCACTTTTCCTGGAACACAAAGTGACACGTGGTTACTGCTCATGGCTGCACAAAACCTCCCCTGTTCA
>CANKXJ010000088.1 GCA_947487595.1 Actinomycetota bacterium | reverse complement strand
GCTAAATCAATGACTGCCGTTGCCCCATCGCGGTGCAGGAAGCAAAGATCAGGGCTATCTGGATCAACGCTAAAGCTTGTAACGAGTGCAACAAAGTCCTTATCACTTGCAAGTGGAAGGGATGCTATTTCTAGCTCTTCATAATCAGTTGTCATTATCTGCTCATTTCGTAAAGGTTGAGTTAGCAGATACCACGGTGATAACTGCAAAAGATGGGATTTTGATAGTTCCGGTAATAGCGCGAGTTGCACCGTTATGTTTGAAGTTACCGTTCCACGTTGCAATCAAAGTGATGGTGTAAGTACCAGGTCGCTTATAGGTATGTGTAACTTTTTGATTGGGATAAGGAGCACCTGGTTCATTCGTTTGAAAGATTTCCCCATCCCCCCACTGCCAAGCAAAGCCAGGACGAAGCGCAACATCAATTACTTCACCAATAATGTCCACGCGAGACTGAAAGAGTGTCGGCAGATCACACCAGAAAATAACTGGCACATGCACCAATGGTTCAAACTCTGGTTGATAGGCAATAGTGGCCGTTGGAACCATTTTGATTAAACGATCACTTAAGTTAATCGTGGTAGTTACTGCTTTTTTCACACGAACCCGTGGCTTATAAGTGCGCTTAAGCGTTGGAAGTGCTTGAGGTTTAGGTGGAAACCACAGCGTGGGTTTGGGAGTAGGGACAACTACCGTGCGCTTTTTAACTACTGCCCCGCCATCACCTTTTTGAGCCGTAATGATGATCTGGTTGTTGTGGGTGAAAACATCGACACAGGCCGTTGTTGTGCAATCAGCTATTGCGCTGGCCGGGGTGGATAAAGAGATGAAAAGGATGAGAATAAGTAAGCGCTTCATGTGCAGGCACGATAAGTGTGTGCTGGGACTAATGCCTATGCTCGCTGGGCTAACTGTGGATAGTTGTGACACTCTTAGTTCATGAGCGCACGCGATGGAGATGGTTGGGTCCAATGTGCCTGTGGCAATAAGCACTGGGGCCTCAACGGCGCCGCTGGAATCCTTTTAGTGCGTGGCACACAAATCCTGCTGCAACACCGTGCGCCGTGGGTTCACAACGGTGACACCTGGGGAATCCCAGGAGGTGCCAGGGATAGTCATGAAAGCACAATCGAGGGCGCTTTTCGGGAAGCGGTAGAAGAAACAGGAATAGATACAGCGTTACTAACACCTTTGCATGTTTTTTGTGATGACCATGGAAGCTGGAAGTACGAAACCGTCATTGCACGGGCAGAAGAGGGATTAGTTGCTCACGAAGTAAATGATGAATCCCATGAAGTGCGCTGGGTTGAAATAGATGAAGTGGATGAATTAACGCTTCACCCTAGTTTTGAAAAGTCCTGGCCTACGTTAAAGGGACTCGTTCAGGCGCTTTAGAGAATCTCGCACCACAGCCTTATCTGATGTGCGCCACAACGGTGGCATTGAGTTAAGTAGGACACTTCCATATCGCTTAGTAACAATGCGCGAATCTAAAATCGCAACTACTCCCCGATCATCAACAGATCTAATGAGTCGTCCTGTGCCCTGAGCAAGTAGCAGCGCAGCGCGTGGCAGTGAAACCTGCATAAAACCACTTCCACCAGCAGCATCTGCTTGGGATGCACGTGCTGACATCACCGGCTCATCTGGTCTAGGAAAAGGAATGCGATCGATGGCAACAAGGATGCAACTATTTCCTGGCACATCAACGCCTTGCCAGAGCGACATCGTGCCAAGTAATACTGAAGTTTCATCTTTTGCAAAGCGAGCAACCAGTGGTCCCACTGCATCACCGCGCTTTTGCGTAATAATCTTGATAGGAAGTTCAGCTAATACCTTGCGCAAATGTGCATCAGCTGCTTCAACCCCGCGCCAAGAAGAAAACAGAGCAAGTGTGCGCCCACCTGCAGCATCTATTAATTCACCTAACTCTGTTAGTACTTCAATACTGGGACCATCTCGGCCAGGCTCTGGCAAGTGCTTAGGCATGTATAAAACACCTTGATTAGCAAAATCAAAAGGAGATCCCACATCCAACATCGCCACATTGCCTGGATCTAATTCACCTTCAGAGAGCTCGGCATTTAAATCCTCTCCCACAATAAAACCAATGCTTTTGGCCAGTGAGTTAAAAGAGTTGCCAACAGTTAATGTGGCAGAGGTGGCAATAACAGGGGTCTGCTTGAGCATGTTCTCGCGCAAGACATCAGAGACTGAAAGCGGTGCTAAGTGCAACGTTGAAAACGTTGGTTCATACCAGAGCACTAAACCATCCCCGAG
This sequence comes from Actinomycetota bacterium, assembly GCA_947487595.1. Classification (GTDB taxonomy): domain Bacteria; phylum Actinomycetota; class Actinomycetes; order Nanopelagicales; family Nanopelagicaceae; genus Planktophila. The sequence continues at coordinate 1,066 of CANKXJ010000088.1, read as the reverse complement.
TTTTAGTAACGTGGCAGCAGTTGTTGATACTTCATTCACCGCACCTTTTACCCGTGCCCGCTCTGCCATCACATCAGTATCGATAATCTCATCATCGGCAGAGAGGTATTGCGTAATTGCCTGAGCACTTTCTCTCACCTTTCGAATCGGTGATTCCAGTGATTGCGGGATCTCTTCTAGGCGCCCCTGTGAACCCAGTTCACTGCGCACAGATTCCCCGTAATCAACCATGGACTCATGAAAATCATTAGCAGCCTTGTGAAAAGCATCTGCCAGCTTGCCTGGCATGAATTTGCGGGCCATAGCAGCTGCACGAAGTACTCGGCCAGATGTCAGTTCATCTGTAACAGCCTGCGTTGCTCTATCCATAAACTCATGGGCCTCATCCAAAATGATGCAATCTCGCTCAGGCAATATGGGGTGCAGATCCATAATCTCAATTGCAAGAAGGGTGTGGTTTGTAACAACTACATCTGCCGATTGCGCTTTGCCTTTAGCTTTAGCTGCAAAACACTGTGAACCAAAGGCACAGACATCTGCGCCCACGCACTCGCGACCTGAAACACTATTTGCTGCCCACACCCGCCTATCTACATCAGGTGCATCATCTCTATCTCCTGATACTCCAGGCGTCTTAGCCCAAGCAATTAATCTCTTGGCATCTTTTTCTAATGATGAGACTTCCATAACCAACTCACCATCAGGATCCACATCTTCACTATTCATCTTTTGCAGGCAGACGTAGTTACCCACGCCTTTATAGATTGCATAGGTAACTTCGCGGCCCAGCAGTTTTTCTAGGGCTGGAACAACTGCAGGTAGATCGCGATCTACTAACTGGCGCTGCAAGGCCAATGTGGCAGTTGCAACTAATACTTTTCGCCCGTGTACAATTCCTGGAATTAAATAGGCAAGTGACTTTCCGGTGCCGGTTCCTGCTTGAACCATTAAGTGATGACGATCAGTTAGGGCGTTAGCAACTGCTTCAGCCATTTCAATCTGGCCTTCACGTGCTGATCCACCAATTGCATCAACGGCGACATCGAGTGCTTCGCGCACTTTCTTA
>CANKXJ010000087.1 GCA_947487595.1 Actinomycetota bacterium | reverse complement strand
AGCGAATCATCATGCGCTCAACAACTGTGTGTGCTTTATCAATTTCAGATTCTGGAACAGCCGGAGCAATTTGACCACGGGCAGCTTGTGCTAAGTATGAAAGAACCATCACAGATGCACGTGCAAGGTTGCTGCGAGCTTCTGCATCATCAATATCTAAAAGTGGTTTCAATCCCCATGCTGGTGCCAACATTGAAATCGCTGCTTGCACATCTACGCGCACATCACCTGAGTGCACTGGAAGAGGAAACTTTTCAGCATTGGGAAGACCTGGATTAAATTCATCATCAACTAGTAGTCCCCATACGTTTCCAAATGAAACGCGTCCGACTAGATCTTCGATATCGACTCCGCGATAGCGAAGGGCGCTACCTTCTTTATCGGGCTCTGCGATTTCAGATTCAAATCCAATTACACCTTCAAGGCCTGGCTTGAAATCATCTGACACGGAGAGCTCCTTTTAGCGAAGAGAAAGTTTCTTGCAGGAGGTAATTCTGCCCCCAAGCAAGGGGTGCTGGCGACCACTTAGCCATGAGGATGCACTCGGGGCCAAAGTGAGGTTCGATACATCCATGGCCGATGAGAAGTTTTCCCGTGATGAGATCCGGGCGATGCGCCGCTCCTATGGTGAGGTGGGGATGGAGCATTTAGATGCCGACCCATTTACCGCATTCGCCGACTGGCTTCGCCAAGCCCATGAAAACCCAATCATCGTTGAAGCAAATGCAATGGTGCTCTCAACCCTTGGCACTGATTCTTCCATCAGTACTCGAACTGTTTTACTTAAAGATATCTCTGAAGGTGGTTTTACTTTTTTCTCTAACTACTCATCACGTAAAGCACATGCAATGGAAAGTAACGAACAAGTAAGTTTGCTCTTTCCTTGGTATGCCATGGAGCGCCAAGTTGCTATTAGTGGGATATCTACAAAAATCTCGCAACAAGAGTCAGAAGATTATTTTGCAACAAGACCGTGGAGTTCCCAGATTGGTGAGTGGGCAAGTCATCAATCATCACCACTTGCATCACGAGATGAGTTAGAACAACGCTTTGAAGGGGCCGCAAAAAAATGGCCCGAAGGCACAAGCGTTCCATGTCCACCATATTGGGGCGGATATCGTGTGACTCCACTATCAATTGAATTTTGGCAAGGTAGATATTCCAGATTGCATGATCGATTGCGCTATGAGAGACCTAACATCCAAAGCGATTGGGAGTTAAATAGGTACTACCCATAGGGTTAGCTCATGAGCACAGAGATCATCATTCCTTCCCATCTCAAGCCACTTGATGGTCGTTTTGGTTGCGGTCCATCAAAGATTCGCCCGGAAGCGCTAGCTGCACTTGCCACAAGTGGAACATCAATTCTTGGAACTTCACATCGCCAAAAGCCGGTTAAAAATGTTGTGAAGGCCGTGCGCGAAGGTTTGCACTCACTCTTTAATCTGCCTGAGGGTTATGAAGTAATCCTTGGCAACGGTGGCTCCACAGCATTTTGGGATATTGCAACGCTTAACTTGATTGAAAACCGTTCACAGCACTTAGTTTTTGGTGAGTTTTCTTCAAAGTTTGCAACTGCTTCTAAAGAGGCGCCGTTCCTTGGCGAGCCATCTGTCATCAAATCTGAACCTGGTTCACACCCAACCTCAGTAGCTGAAGCTGGAATTGATCTCTATGCACTCACCCACAATGAAACAAGTACTGGCGTTTCAATGCCCATCATTCGTCCTTCAAATATCGGTGATGCGCTTGTAGTTGTAGATGCAACAAGTGCTGCTGGTGGATTAATGGTGGATGCCAAAGAGTTTGATACTTACTACTTTGCACCGCAAAAATCTTTTGCCTCCGATGGTGGTCTTTGGATTGCAATTATGAGTCCTGCAGCAATTGCCCGTGTTGAAAAAATTAAGGCGAGTGGCCGTTGGATTCCAGCATTTTTTGATCTCTCTATTGCAATTGAAAACTCCAGGCTTGATCAGACATATAACACACCTGCACTTACAACTTTCATGTTGCTTGCTGATCAAATTGAGTGGATGAATAAAAATGGAGGGCTTACATTTACTGCAGGCCGTAGTGAGAAGTCTTCTAAAATCTTGTATTCCTGGGCAGAGAAAACCAGCTACACAACTCCATTTGTTGTAGATCCATCAATGCGCTCAAAGGTTGTAGGAACAATTAACTTTGATGATGCAATTGATGCGACAAAAATTGCTTCAGCACTTCGTGCCAATGGAATCGTTGATACCGAGCCTTATCGCAAACTGGGCAAAAACCAACTTCGTATTGGAATGTTCCCTGCAGTTGAGCCAAGTGATGTTGAAGCATTGACCAAATGCATTGATTTCGTAGTAGCTGCGCTTTAATAGCCCCGTGCCAAAAACCTTTCAGCGTGATCGCTTTTTCTGGGTCGTTGCCACACAGACCGCAATTGTTAACTTCTACCTAGGCGGTTTTGGCCCAGCACAGTCACTGCTGCGCGCTGATCAAGGAACTTCACTGACTATTGCAGGCCTGCATGGAACGGCCATGGGAGTTGCATCAATTGCAGCCGGATATGCCAATCCTCATTTGGCGCATAAATATGGCCGTGCAAAGTCGCAATGGATTGGCCTAGGAATCTTCTTAGTAGGTCTTTTTCTATTTGTTATCTCACCACCAGTTATTCTCACGATTCCCACAACATTAATTGCAGGTTTTGGCACCTCAATGGTCATCAACACAATGCTCTCCTCCATGTCTCACCATTATGGAAAAGCTGCAGAAGTTGCTATCCCACAGGCAAATGGAATTGCATCTGTTGGCTTTGTAACTGGAACTGCGCTCATTGGAACAATTGCATCGCTCTACCCAAACTTTTGGCGTTTAGGTTTATTGCTTGCAATTCCTGTGGCATTGATTTTGGTTCTAGTTGGCCGTGAAAAGAATGTCGAAGATCATGTTCCAGATGAGAGTGGTCCACAAACCGGAAAGTTGTCAGGGAAGTTTTGGCTGGCATGGTTTGGGTTTGTGGCATGTATTTCATCTGAGTTTGCAACTTCATTTTGGTCGGCGGCTCTATTGAAAGATCGCGTTGGTTCAACTGCTGCTATCTCAACTGTTGCCATAGTTGCACTTGGAACTGGAATGGGAGTCGGCCGCTGGTTTGGTGGTTTAGTACTAAAGAACTTCAAACTTGATAACCAACTCTTAGGCTTAGTTGCACTGCAGTTCATTGGATTTGTGGCATTTTGGCTTTCGCACTCAATGATTATCAGCCTCATCTGTCTCTTTGTTATTGGCTTAGGTATCTCGATGCAGTTTGCATTGGCTGCAATCCGTCTCGTGAGCTTTAGTGATAATCGCCCAGATTTAGCTGTTGGAAAAT
>CANKXJ010000086.1 GCA_947487595.1 Actinomycetota bacterium | reverse complement strand
GCGATCATCTTCACTAATTACTGGTTCGCGCTCTTCGCGAGGTCCACGATCACGGTTGCGATCGCGGTTACGGTCGCGTCCACGTGCATGGCGATCCGAGCGATCATGGCGGTTACCGCGATCGGTGTTGCTTTGTGGTGATGATGGTGAATCATCACCATCATCATTTAAATCTTCATTTGAAGCAGAGTTATTTGAGCTCTTAGCTTCCTTCTTGTTCTTATTGCGGGCTTCACGGCGGGCTTCGCGTTCAGCTTTAGCAGCTTCGCGGTTACTTGCCTGTAAATCAGCGATCGCCTCTACAAGAGCGTCCTTCTTCATCTTTGCTGCGCCATCGACACCAAGTTGTGTTGCTACTGTCTTTAACTTAGGAAGGGTCATTGCAGAAAGCTCAGGACTATTAGAACGTACAGGTTCAATTTCTGTTGTCATCTGTTTCTTTTCTATATAGGTCAACAGGTTTTAGATATATCCCGTTAAGCCGTGGATGTTTTTTAGATTTATCTGATGTGTTGCTGGCCGCTAGATAAGGGCCCTTCAGATAGGCAAAGTTTAGCACCTTATGGCGTTAATAGGCAAAATCGGCACAATTAAGCGGAAATAACGTTGGCTCCTTGGCGAGCGATACCAAGTTCGGTTGCAATGAATTTATCTCCAGCAGCTCTGCGCAGTTCCTCGGCCTCAGATGGGCCACCGGTGTGAAGTGCTAAAACTGTTGGACCAGCACCTGAAATAAAGGCTGCAACGCCAGCATTGCGAAGCTTTGTTAATAGCGCAAAGGATTGTGGCATTGCCTCTTTGCGGTATGACTGATGTAAAAAGTCAGCCGTTGCGCTGTGGAGAAGATCTGGACGATGCTCTAGTGCATGCACTAATAGCGCTGCATTTGAAGTATTTCTCACAGCATCGGCATGGGGCAAAGTTTCAGGCAGCATCTTTCTAGCCTTTGAAGTTGCAACGGCAGTTGCTGGAATAAATGCAAGTGCACCAATACGTGCATCAACATCAATATGAACTGATTGTGCCACCATGCGTCCGCGTTGTGAATCTTGCCAAGCAATATTTGCACCACCAAAAATTGCAGCTGCGACGTTATCTGGGTGGCCCTCCATTTCATTAGCAATGACCAACATATCTTCTAGTGACATGCGTTCATTGCCACCAAGAACAAGGGCGCGAGCAAGTGATAGGCCACCGACGATTGCGCTAGCTGATGAACCAAGGCCGCGACCATGTGGAATGACATTTAACTGGCGAAGTGCGATACCACGTGGTTTTCCACCCAGGAATTCAAAGCCTTTATACATCGCCTTTATAACCAAGTTCTTATCATTTCTTGCAACATCATCGGAGCCTTCGCCAGTGACATCAACATCAACGCCTGGCTCATCTTGAACTTGAGCGATGTATCGATCAAACATTGTTAGAGCTAAACCAAGGCAATCAAAGCCAGGTCCTAAGTTTGCACTCGTTGCAGGAACTTGCACCTGCATCGGTTGGGCTTTAAAAGTTGGTTTCATAGTGAACTCTTAAGAAAGACCTAGTGCTTTTGCCGCAGCTTTAAGGTTGACTGGAACTACCACTGGCTTTTTCGCCGATTCAAGGGCGTAAGGAATATCTTTCAAGCCATGGCCAGTGACAGTAATAACGATTGTCTTACCTTGAGGCAGCTTTCCAGCCTTTTTATACTTAATAAGTCCAGCTAATCCCGCAGCAGATGAAGGTTCAACAAAGATTCCCTCTCTAGCTGCAATTAAACGATAGGCAGACAAAATCTCTCTATCTGTGACTGAATCAATCACACCCCCTGAAACATCACGCGCTTCAACGGCTTGTGCCCAGGAAGCAGGGTTTCCAATGCGAATAGCAGTTGCAATGGTGTCTGGGTTTTTAATGATCTTGCCCTTAACAATTGGGGCAGCACCGGCAGCTTGAAAACCATACATCTGTGGCAATTGTGATGACATGCCATCCTTGTAATACTCCTTATAGCCCTTCCAATAAGCAGTGATGTTTCCTGCATTACCGACAGGCATGGCATGAATATCTGGAGCATTACCCAACATGTCCACAACTTCAAAGGCTGCAGTCTTTTGTCCCTCAATGCGATAAGGATTAACTGAGTTAACAAGTGCAACTGGATAGTTCTCTGAAAGTTCGCGGGCAAGTGTTAAGCAATCATCAAAGTTGCCATTAACTTGCAAAATAGTTGAGTCATGAATAACTGCTTGAGCTAACTTGCCCATCGCAATCTTTCCCTTAGGGATTAAAACTGCTGGTGTCATGCCAGCTTTGACGGCATAGGCCGCAGCTGATGCCGCAGTATTTCCAGTTGATGCACAGATGACTGCCTTAGCTCCATCTTCTGCCGCTTTTGAAATCGCCATTGTCATTCCGCGATCTTTAAAAGAGCCTGTGGGATTTAAACCTTCGTATTTAATCCACACATTATTGCCCAGTATTTCTGAGAGGTTGCATGCATAGATAAGTGGTGTGCCACCTTCACGCAAAGAGATGATCGGGGTATTTGCATTAACGGGTAAGCGGTGACGATATTCTTCAATGACTCCGCGCCATTGGTGGGCTCCGCTTTTCTTGTTCCCAAAAATCCCCATTTAGGCAACTACCCCCTCAACGCGAATTACTGATTCAACTTTGCTGACAATATCCATGTCAGTCAATTTCTTAATACAACCCTTAAGGGATGATTCAGTTGCAGAATGTGTGACAACAATGAGTTCGGCATCACTACCGAGTCCTGCTTGGCGCACAGTTTGAATAGAGATGCTTTCACTGGCAAATACTTGGGCAATTGCCGCCAAAACACCTGACTTATCAGCCACATGCAAGCGAATAAAGAACTGTGATTTCACATCGCCCACAGGTGCGATATCAAGGTCGGCATAGTCAGATTCGCCGTAGCCAACAGTTGAGTAAGCACGGTGGCGAGTAACGGCAACTAAGTCACCCAAGATTGCAGATGCAGTTGGTGCACCGCCTGCTCCGCGACCATAGAACATGAGCTGTCCTGCAGCCTCTGATTCAACATAGACGGCGTTAAAAGCGTTGCGCACAGATGCCAGCGGGTGAGAACTTGGAAGTATCACTGGATGCACGCGCACAGAGATCTCATCTTTAACTGTTAGCTCTGCAATAGCCAGCAGCTTGATAACTGAACCCATTGCTTTGGCTGCATTCACGTCATCAAGTGAAATGGAAGAAATACCTTCGCAATACAACTCATCAATTGTCACAGTGCTATGGAAAGCAAGGCTTGCAAGGAGAGCAGCTTTTGCTGCAGCATCATGTCCTTCAATATCTGCAGTGGGATCAGCCTCGGCATAGCCAAGTGATTGTGCTTCTTTTAATACATCATTAAAGACACGGCCTTCTTCATGCATCTTTGTAAGAATATAGTTAGTTGTGCCATTCACAATTCCCATAACGCGAGTGATTTGATCACCAGCAAGTGATTCACGCATTGAA
>CANKXJ010000085.1 GCA_947487595.1 Actinomycetota bacterium | reverse complement strand
ATCATTTAATTTGCCATGCCATACAGCAGATCCAGAACTCTTCTTCTCTGAAGCAGATCTTGCTATCGCAGAAGCCAAGTCCCTCTGCGGTGGATGTCCTGTGCGCGCACAATGTCTTGAAGGTGCGTTATCGCGACAAGAACCTGCAGGAGTGTGGGGCGGCGAACTATTTGAAGATGGGCAAGTGATTGCAAAGAAGCGCAAAGCTGGTCGTCCGTCACTGAGTGAAGTTGCTGCACGTGAGGAAGAAGCTGCTTAACTTGCGAACAGATTCAAATTTGTTAGTGATGGCCACAATGCAAAGAGAATTGAGATCGGCAGGATAAGGAAGACAACCGGAATCATCATGGAGATTTCAGCCTTTCCTGCCGCACTCAAAACTCGATTACGCTGATTGCCTCTGGCCTCAACTGCATGACGTGAAAGAACTTCAATAAGTGGAGCTCCGCGCAAGGTTGCAGTAATTACGGCATCAACAAAGCGTCGAATCATTACGGACTTCACTCTGCGTCCCATCGAATCAAGTGCCACATGTAGTGGCTGACCTGCACGAATTTCATCAATTACAACTGCAAATTCTCGAGACAATGCACCTTGTGCTGAATCAGCGATTCTTAGCATCGCCTGCATGGGAGTTTCACCGGCTGCTATTGCAAGTGTCATCATTTCGATAATTGCAGGAAATTCTGCCTCGATTGCCACGCGGTGTTTCTTTATTTGTGAAGTTAGTTCGCGATCAATGATTACAAGAACAATGACACCGAAAATAGCGGAAAAGACAAAGGCAGATAATGGTGATTTGCCTGCCATAAGGAATAGAACCAACGCTAAAGCAGCTCCTGAGCAGCAGTATCCAAACTGGCGAATCCGGAAGTTTTGATAGTCGCGCTCACTTCGTCGACCCAACTCTTCTAATCGAGCATGAATGTTGGTTCGATCTCTACTACTGATAGCTGCTTTGCGACTCCTTGATTCCAATTCTAAAAGTGGATCAATATCGTTAAAGGCAATTAGAAGGGCTCCAGGAATCGCAAAGAGCATGGATACGAGAAGTATCTGAATCATCGAATTACTCGCTGACTTATTGAATTCCTTAAAGTTGCATGATGTGTGAACACTCTTGGAGTTTGAGGAAGTCGCCCAAGGCGGTTCATCCATAGATATGCAATCGCAGTCATTACTAAGCCCGCAACTAAAATCATTCCACCCGTTAGCGTTGAAAAAGCAAGCGCAGTGCTGGGTTGTGTTGAGAGCATAAGCAATAAGATCCAGGGTGCTATTGCTGATATATGCGCAGAGTTTTTGATCCATCCATGTTTGACTTCGATTTCACGGCGCAGAGCTAAATCTTGACGAAGAAAATCTCCAAGGGTTCTGAGAATGGACATGAGTTCGCTTCCTCCAAGCGCTTTAGAAATTAGCAAAGCTTCAAATATCTGATCGCTTCCGTGGTGGTGAAAAAGTGATTTCAACTCTTGTAACGCTAGTTCCAGATCAGCATGACGAAAGAGGGAGTCTCTGAACTCTGCAAAGGCTGGGCGCAGAATCTCAGGTCCTCGAGTGGCTAGACCTACTAGGGATTCTGAAAGCGATAAGCCAGATTGAATCCCTGACATAAGGTGATCAATTACTTCTGGCCAGGCAGCAATGAGATGCGATTCGCTGTGAGCACTTTTATTCTTAAGGGTTACAAAGACCGCTCCAGCTACGAGAGCTCCAAAAGCCATTGCAATCGCAAAAGAAGAGGTAATAAGAAGAATTAGCCCAGTAGTCGCACAAGCTGAAGTAAAAACACGCATGCTGTTTTTCATACTCTGAACCAAGTTGTCAAAGGAAGTCCGATTGCTGTGAATTTTTCAGGATGAGGCAAACTGCCAATTCCTCTTTCGTACTCGGTTCCATTCCATTGCCACAAAGTCTCTATTTCCGCACGATCATTTTCAAAGCGGCCTGTGAGTGAGGCAACTTCCTTAACTCTTCTAATTCCCTGTGAATCTAGAGAGACATGAACGATGAGATCAATTGCTGATGCAACTGTAGGAGCAATAAATTTATGCGAGATGTTTTCACCAGCAAGTAATGGGAGTGTCTGGAGTTTGATAACAGCATCCCGAGGTGAATTCGCATGCAATGTGCCCATGCCAGGCAGACCTGAATTAAGGGCAATGAGTAGGTCCAAAGCTTCAGCTTCACGAACTTCGCCAACAATTATGCGTGATGGCCTCATTCGAAGTGACTCTTTAATTAGGCGGCGTAGAGGAATTTCTCCTTCGCCTTGCAGGTTTGCACTTCGTGTTTGCATTTGTACAACATCGGGTAATTGAGGTGAGAGTTCGAAAACTTCTTCGATTGTTACTAAGCGCTCACTGCGTGGAATAGCACCAGCCAATGCATTAAGCAGTGTCGTTTTACCAGCTTGGGTGCCGCCACTAACAAGAATGTTAAGTCCTGCACGCACTGAATTAATCAGCGCTGTTCCAATTGAAGGGCTCATTACTTCTAGATTTATAAGGTCTTCAACACTCATATTTCTCATAAGGTGCTTGCGAATATTTACTGCCCAATGTTGTGCAGTGATTTCCGGGATAGCCACGTGCAAACGACTGCCATCTGGCAGGCGAGCATCAACAAATGGGTGCGAGAGATCAAGGCGACGTCCGCCCCACATCAGTGCTCGTTCCACGATGTTTCGCACTTCATCAGCAGTTAACAGCAAGTTTGTGAGTTCGCTTTTACCAGCACGTGCAATGAAAATGCGCTCTGGAGAGTTGATCCACACCTCTTCAATCGTTGGGTCGCTCATATATGAAGCTATCGCTCCAAAAGTAATATTTAGGTCAAGGTCCATGCATAGAAATGTATGAGGGCTGCTGACATTCTTATCGAGGCACTGATTAGCGAGTGGATAAACTCATAGCATCTAGGCGGTTGAGAATTGTGAGAGCTTTTTCTCCGGGAGTGAATTCAACTGTTGAACAAGAAACCTCCAGTGTGTTTTCCACAGTCAATTTAGCAGAGAGCAAAAGTCTGCTAAGGAGGGACTCCACACTACTTCTGCTAGCACGTATCAAAATTACGCATTCATTAACCCCCACTCTGGCAACACAGTCCTGCTTTCGAGTGAGATCTTTTAGGGCTTCTGAAAAATACAAGACATCTACTGCGCATATTTTTGCCTCTATAGACTCACTCTCTCTATTGCATCGATTGAAAATTACGCGTATCAAGGAAAACATTTCACCCGTTCGATCGCTCAGGGCAATCTCTTGTTTGAGTTGTTGGTAGAAGTACGTGGGAGCTGCAAGATGAGTTTGAGAATCATGTATCCCATCGTGTGAGAAAAGAGTGTTTTCGTGGCCACGATAAGTTAATCTCTCTTCCATGAAACAAGATCCTGCCAAAGCTGCCAAGGCCCGCGCACTAGTGGCATCCCTACTGATTTTCGAATCAGTTGTGATTGCATCTCTAGGTGTATGGCTCATTATTTTGACCGTAACT
>CANKXJ010000084.1 GCA_947487595.1 Actinomycetota bacterium | reverse complement strand
AGCCTATATATCTAACTATCTTTTTGCCTGGTGGCAAAATGACTACCAGAATCTCAATGCAACCCCATCACCATTTATTCACTATTGGTCTCTGGCAGTTGAAGAACAGTTCTATCTTGTGTGGCCGCTCTTTATCCTCTTCCTGGCACGTTATGGTAAAAAAGTGATTCTTGGTGGAATAGCAGTAACAACCTTTCTTTCTCTGTTGTTCTCTATCTATCTCACTCAAGTTGCACCTATCTGGGCCTTTTATTCTCTTCCCACACGTGCATGGGAGCTAGGTTTTGGAGCGCTACTTCTTTTCATTCCGGAAACGAAGAAGAAGATTCGAATCCTTCCATGGTTAGGCTTCTTCGGAATTGCGTTGTCTTCACTCAACTTCAATGAAAATACTGCCTTTCCAGGTAAAAATGCGTTGCTTCCCGTATTAGCCACGGTTGTGCTAATCGCATCAATCAAATACTGGCCACCGCTATTCAATGATCTATCTAATTCACGTTTGAGCCAGTGGTTAGGTGCGATCTCCTACCCGCTCTATCTTTGGCATTGGCCCGCCTTAGTTCTTCCCAGCAGCGCCCTTGGAAGACCACTTCGTGTCCATGAGCGCTGCTTATGCATTGTGTTGACCATTGTTCTTGCGCACTTCACTAGCAAATATGTTGAAGAGCCCTTGCGCAGTAAGAGTTTTTCATCGAGAACTGTTTACAAAGGGGCTGCAATCACAACGGCTGTATCACTGGTTATGGGTGTTGTCATCGCATTGAGTACTTCCTCGATTATCACCACAAGAGGTGAAGTTTCCTACACATTTGACTTGGTAGAGGTGATGCAAAAACCCGCTGTCTACGGCGATAGCTGCCATGTGAACTACGGAGAAGTCAAGTCAGGATATTGCACATATGGTGATAAGAACTCATCTAAAACTGTAGTTCTCTTTGGTGATTCACATGCAGCTCAATGGTTTCCAACGTTAGAAAAACTTGCCAATAAGCGTGGATTCAAACTGATTTCTCTTACCAAATCCGCATGTCCAGCTGTTGATACCAAGCGTGCCGATCAAGGTGCATTTAAAATGGCGGACTGCGCCAAGTGGCGGGAAAACTCCGTAAAAAGAATTGCTGAGATTAAACCTTTAGCAGTCATCACAAGTAACTTTCAATATTACACCCCTGCCAACAGCAAAATAAGTCGATCCCAATGGTGGAGCGATGGACAGAGAAAGTTGCTTACGGATCTGAGAGGATCCACCAATAACCTTTTCTATATCAGCGATACTCCACGACCTCTGCGAGATATCCCCAACTGCTTAGCGTCTCGTGAATCTAGGGTTTGTGACTCAACAGAAAAGTCTAGGGTTTCAGTCATTTCAGGCTTTGAAGTATTGAATCCAAACCAATGGCTTTGTTCTTCATATTGCCCGGCAATCATTGATGGAACTGTTGCTTATCGCGATGCATCTCACATTACGGTAGAAATGGCTTTAAAACTTTTGCCCAAACTCGAAGAAGCCCTTATCGCTAGAGGGCTCTTTGCCTAACTCTGTGGCAAGATGCGTCCCATGGCTGAACTGACTTACTACTGCGGGACGATGGATAGCGGAAAATCCACCCTTGCCCTGCAGACCGCCCACAATCATCAAAGTCGTGGTCGTACTGGTCTTATTTTCACCAATAAGGATCGTGCCGGTAGAGGAATTATCTCTTCACGTTTAGGTCTCTCTAGCCCTGCAATCGAAGTTATCCCAACCTTAGATATTCATAAGTTTGTCGTTGATGCACTATCTGCCGGCGATCGCATTGATTACATCATTTGTGATGAAGCGCAGTTTTATGAGCCTCTGCAAATCGAGCAGCTAGCCCGCATCGTCGATGGACTTGGGATTGATGTTTACGCTTTTGGAATCTTAAGTGATTTTCGAACACAGCTCTTTCCAGGATCTTCCAGATTAGTTGAATTGGCAGATCGCGTGAATACATTGCAGGTAGAGGCGCTGTGCTGGTGCGGATCACGTGCGACACATAACGCCAGAACGATAGGTGGTGTGATGGTTGTTGAAGGCGAACAAGTAGTTGTTGGAGATGTCTCACCTGGTAGTGAAGTGGGTTACGAAGTTTTATGTCGTCGCCACCATATGCGCCAAGTTACAGCTCGCGCTTCTCGTGCGGGTCATGTATCTTCGCAACCTCTACCGTTCAACCAATAACTCATTCTAGATAAAAGAATGCACAAGCATCGCAAGAAGCGGTGCAATTGCTAAGGCTGGTAACAAATTGCCAACGGCCACGTGTTTAATGTTGAGCAGACGCAGACCAATTCCAATGAGTAGAACTCCCCCAACGATTGTCATGGCATCGACTTGGTATCCATCAAGGATTTCTCCTAGAGCTAATCCGATAACTGTCCAGAATCCCTGGTACAAAGCGACAGGAATTGCAGCAACTGCTACTCCCCAACCTAAGGATGAAGCAAAGGCCATGGCTGCAAAGAAGTCGAGGGTGCTTTTGAGTAAGAGTTGATCAATTCCATTCGACATTCCATCGCTAATACTGCCCAAAATCGCAAGAGGTCCAATTGCAAATAAAAGAGATGCCGTGACAAATCCCTCTACGAAGGGACTCTCCTTGGATGCTTTGAACTTCTTCCGTAAATTCTCACCTAAATGATCTAAACGATCTTCTAATCGGAGTGCAGATCCAATCAAACCACCGAAGATGAGCGAGCCAAGTACAACTAGCAACGGCCAACCAGCTGGCAATGAATCAACATAACGCGATGACCACAAAGGTATCAACGCCGATGCAGCTCCTAGAAGTGTTGCAAGACCCAATACATCTGTAAGAAGAGTTCTTGTCCTTGAATGCAATCTATGTCCAACAAAAATACCGAGACTTGCTCCACCTATGATTGCAATGACATTGATGAGCGTGCCAATACCCGGAAACATTGGTTAAGAATAGCCTGATGCAACGCAACTAGTTGTACTAGACTCCCCTAATGTCTTCAAATGCATTCATGGAGTTTCTACGTCCGCACCGCACCGTTCCACTTACTCCATGGACCGCACAATCTAAGTGGGATCTAGGTTTTACCCGCGTATTGATTTTGTGGGTAGGACTTTTCATTTTCGGTATTGGTGATGCCTTTGTCATTCAAAGCAATATCGGTAATGGGCCATGGTCTGTGTTGGCGCAGGGAGTATCAAGGAATTTAGATATCACGATGGGTTGGTCAACTTTTGGAATCAGTGCGCTCGTTCTTTTAGGTTGGATTCCTCTTCGTGAAAGACCTGGCTTTGGAACACTCTCCAACATTGTCATTATCGCTGTAGCCATCGATATTGGAGTGACCTACATCCCTTTGCAAGAAAACTATTTCATTGGAATTCTCTACACATTATTAGGAATCGCAATGGTTGGCATCGCCTCTGCCCTCTACATCACGTGCGGCTTAGGACCTGGTCCACGAGATGGCTTGATGACAGGCATTCACTTCAAAACTGGAGTTCGAGTTGGCCGCGTGCGTTTGGCTATCGAAAGGTC
>CANKXJ010000083.1 GCA_947487595.1 Actinomycetota bacterium | reverse complement strand
AAACATAAAATTCAGCTTCTGGTGCAAAGAATGCTGTGTCAGCAATTCCTTGAGCACGCATGAAGTCAACTGCCTTTGCAACAACACCACGTGGGTCACGACTATATGGTGAGTTATCAACTGGGTTGTGGACAGAGAAGATAATGACAAGAGTCTTCTCTTTACGGTATGGGTCTATGAATGCAGATTCTGGAACTGGTAGCAGTTTCATATCTGATTCATGGATTGACTGGAAACCGCGAATTGATGAACCATCAAACATTAGACCATCAGTAAAGACAGCCTCATCAAATGATTCAATAGGAACGTTGAAGTGGTGCTGGATACCAGGAAGATCAGTAAAGCGAACGTCAACGAGCTTTATATCTTCCTTCTTAATATATGCAAAAATTTCTGCAGAGTTCTTAAACATGCTTCTCCCAATTCACATGGATACATACAAGGTGTATCAGCGCAGATTTTCTCGACTTTGAGCCCTCTGCTTCGTGCCCCAAGAATAAGTCGCAGAAGGGGAAATGGCCTAACCGCCCTGTTACATCCATGTTAAGAATTCAAAGGGCGTTAGGCTTAGACCCATGAGCTACCCATTCATCCGAACCACATATGGCCGCCGCATGGCGGCCCTGGCCCTGGATTGGTTGGCCTGTTATGCGATCGTGGCCGCGCTCAGCGGGGGCGTTAACAAGATGAACCCCAGCAGTTCCCTCTATGTTCTAGTGATCTTCTTTCTAGAAGTCTGGATCCTCATCACCTTGCAAGGTGCAACCTTGGGGCATCGTCTCTTTGGGATGAAGGTTGTTCGCTTTGAAGATGGAGGGGCAATCTCTTTGCTTCAAGCACTGATTCGAACAGTATTTTTAGTTCTAGTTGTCACTGCAGTTACTTTTGATGAGAATGGCCGTGGAATCCATGAGCGTTTAAGCGGATCGGTGCTTACAAGAAGTTAGATCATTTTTGAATCAATCAAGTTAACTCCGCTTACACTTACCGAATGAATGGCTCACTGGCACTTGTTGGTTCAGGTGAATATCTACCTGCCATGGCCGAGTTTGAAAAATCACTTGTTCAAGACGGTGTTAGGAACGCAAAAGAAGCCAGATATGTCCAAATCCCAACTGCGGCTGGACGAGAAAGTGATGATCGTTTGGCATATTGGAAAGAGCTAGGTCTGCGGCAAGCAAAAGCTATTGGCGTGGAAGCAACGTATCTTCCGGTCTACAGACGTGAGGATGCTTTCAATCAAGAATTTGTTGATGCAGTAGCAAATAGCGCCCTGATGTATATGTCTGGGGGAGACCCACATCATTTGGCAGAAGTTTTGATTGACACCCCACTCTGGTCGGCAATTGTTGAGAATTGGAAGACAGGGGCATCACTTGCAGGATGCAGCGCTGGTGCAATGGTGCTGAGCGCGCATATTCCTAACTTTCGACTGCTCAAGAAAACGGCAACGCAAGGCCTCAATCTGCTTCCAGAGATTCGTGTAATACCCCACTTCAATAAGTTCTTTAAGTGGATCCCAGAGAGTGCTGCAAAGGTTTTATTACACGTTCCTGATAACTCAATTCTTATAGGAGTTGATGAGCTAACAGCTATTGTTAAGCGATCAGGGGATAGAGAGTGGGTTGTGGTCGGTGATGCAAAAGTGCATGTACTCGAGGGCTTGCCACATCAACAGCTACATGATGGAGAAAGAATTAAACTTTCTACGCCTTAATTGATGGGTATTAGCGGATCTTTGGCGCACGAGTGGGCATCGGACCCTTTGGAATTGGCATAGATAAACCGCCAACTGCCTTCAGGCGTGCGCGAACTTCGCGCATTTGATGCGCAGTCAATTTCTTAGGCTGCTTTTGTAAATGCTTTTGTAGTTTACGAAGAGACACTTGACCTTCTCCGTCGCCAACAATTACTTCAATGACTGGCACACCAGGAGCAAAGCGCTCGGTCTTCTTGTGCTCATCTTGCAGCAGTTGGCGAAGAGTGCTTAGTGAACCTTCACCAGTAAGAACAATTCCTGCACGTCCAACACTGCGGTGGACCATGTCTTGGTTACGTGAAACTGCAACGGCTGGAGTTGTTGTCCATCCCTTGCGGATAGCCATCAAAACGCTAGCGCCCGCACCTATCTGACCTTCGATTGAGGTGTATGCGGCACGGCCTGCAACTCGCGTAAAGAAAAGCAGAGTTGTGAGAAAAGAAAGTGGAGTGAAAATAAAGCCAACATAAACTGGATGATCAACAGCTATACCGATGCCAATTCCAATTGAAAGTGTTACCAGAAATATTGCGACAAGGGCTATACCGATCCAAGGCTTAACCTGCTTAGTGACAGCATATGCATCACGAAAGGTTTGAAAGCGTGGGGTCTTGATTTTCTTTTCTTTAGCTTTTCTCTTGAACATGTCTTTAGTTTAGTGGGGCGGGGGCAGTTCCACCAAGGCGAGCAGGAGCCCAACGTTGGCCCACATGGCTATCAGGGTAGTTCTCTTGTACTTTTTGCAACATAGCTAGCAAAGTTTGCCGCAGATGTAACTCTGCCTGTTCAACATCTGCTCCGCGTTCATAAAGAATTGGCTCACCAAACATCACTGTTACAGGAAAATTGTTGCGCTTGAGGTTTCGCTTAATGCCTTTAGTCCAAATTCTCTGGCTTCCCCAGATGATGGTCGGAATAATCGGCACACCAGCACCCATCGCTAACCTGACTGCTCCGGATTTAAGCTCTTTGATCTCAAAAGAGGTAGAAGTAGTTCCCTCAGGGAAGATGCCAATAATCTCCCCAGCCTTTAGCGCACGAAGGGCTGCAACAAAGGATGCAGAGCCACTGCTGCGATCAACGTTGATGTGGTGCATGCCGCGCATTAGTGGGCCAGCTAATTTATTATCAAAGATCTCTTTCTTAGCCATGAAACGAACTAAGCGCCCAGTAGGTAACGCTGCGGTACCAGTGATTGCAAAATCCAAATAGCTCACATGATTGATAGCCAGAATTGCGCCGCCTTTTCGGGGGATATTCTCTTCACCACCAAAATCAAATTTCAGTCCTAAATATTTCCACAAAACCTTTATAACCACGATAACTGGGGGATAGACAAGATCAGCCACGAACAGCCTTTGCATCCGTTGCCTGTTTATAGAGGCGACCAGCGCGATAGCTAGAGCGCACAAGTGGTCCACTCATTACGCCCAGGAATCCAATGTCTGTGGCCTCTTTTGAGAGCTCAACAAATTCTTCAGGTTTAACCCAACGCTCTACAGGGTGGTGGCGACTCGTTGGTCGCAAATATTGAGTAATAGTAATTAAGTCACAGCCCGCATCATGTAAATCAACGAGAGCTTGAGTGACTTCTTCTCGAGTTTCTCCCAAACCAAGGATGAGATTTGATTTAGTAACCAAACCAAAGTCACGGGCCATTGAGATCACAGTTAAGGACTTTTCATAAGTAAATGCTGGGCGAATTCGCTTGAAAATTCGGGGGACTGTTTCCAAGTTATGGGCAAAGACCTCTGGGCGAGTTTCAAAGATTTCATTGAGCAGGTGTGCTTTTGC
>CANKXJ010000082.1 GCA_947487595.1 Actinomycetota bacterium | reverse complement strand
TAAAATAAGAATAGGTTCTGAACCTTCACTCTTTAAAAGGTTAAATGAACCGATGCGTAATGAAATAGCCATTGACCAGGACTCACCATGGCTGGCGTAACCTTTAGCGGGGAAGTCTCCGATTTGTAAATGAAGATCATCGCGGTGTGGACCAATCAAAGAAACTCCGCGCTCAATCTCTTGGTAGGCAACCTCTTCTAATCTTTTAGTTAAAACCTCAATATTGTTCTCGAAATTATTTGAAACACCTCCACTACTGCATTTATACGAAATAGAGGCAGGCTTTACCTCGTTTAAATTAGCGTAATTCTTAGTAACCCAAGGATTGAGGGCCTCAACTAGGGATATTCGATCTGCCGTTAACTGCGCCCCCAACTTAATCAATTGTTCATTCCAAGGCAGTAGTGCGCTGGCCGAAGAGTGGGTCTTTAATAGTGCGTTGCGTTGCTTAACTACCCGCTCATAATCAGCGATAACACCTGCCATACGTGGTGTGCGAGTAATGAGTAGGCGATCAAGGAAATCGCGCCGCCCACCGGGTTCACCGCGCACTAAATCTAAATCCTCAGGGGAGAAGTAAACAATCTGGCATGCACCTAAAATCTCGCGCTGACTTCTAGTTGGGTTGCCGTTAATTCTCGCCCGGTTAGCTTTACTTACGTTAATTTCTAAATCGATGCTTAATGTTCGATCATCTCTTTCAATCTCTGTTCTAATGATTGCTTGTTGGGCTCCGAGTGAAATCAATGGAGCGTTGTTAGCAACGCGGTGGGATGAAAGAAAAGCTAAATAAATAAGCGACTCTGCGATATTTGTTTTACCCGAACCATTATCACCAATAAAGGTAGTAACTCCAGGTTGAAGTTCTATCTCTAATGAGGGATAGGAACGAAAGTTGGTCAACGCCAACTTATTAATACGCATTAATGGGGCCTATAGGTTATGAGGCATAACGCATTGGCATTAACAAGTAGCGATAGTTCTCGACGAGTGCGCCATCTTTATCGCTCTTACCCATCAAAATCGCTGGCTTGTTTGGGCCTGTAAATGAGATTTGCACATACTTTGTGCCAACAGCAGTTAAACCATCAGCTAAGAAAACTGGGTTAAATGCGATTGAAATGGGTTCTCCGGTTAACAAGATTTCAATTGCCTCTGTGGCTTGTGCTTCCTCTCCCGCTCCTGCTTCAAGGGAGAGTGTGTTGTTATTAAAATCTAGGCGTAGTGGAACAGTTTTATCTGTAACAAGGGCCACGCGGCGTACTGAATCTAGAAGTGTTGCTACTTCAATGAGTGCGGTTGATGTGACCTCTTGTGGAAGCAGGTGGCGATATGGAGGGAAAGTCCCATCCAACATACGCGATGTCATTGTCTTTCCATCACCAGCAAATCCAGCTAAACGATCATTGCTAGATGATGGTGCAAAAGAGATTGAAACTGTTTTAGTTCCAGTTAATGATTTTGCCGCATCTGCAATCGTGCGAGCACGTAGTAGCGCACTTGTTGAAACATTTGGTGTTGTTGGATCCCATTGAATCTCGCGCACAGCTAAGCGATATCTATCGGTTGCTGCCAAAGTTATAGTCTCCTCACTTATTTCAACGTGAACACCGGTGAGGGTTGGTAATGAATCATCGCGCCCGGCAGCAATTGCAACTTGTGAAACCGCAGTAGCAAAAACATCACTAGCTAGCGTTCCAGTTGTATCTGGAAGCTCTGGCAGGTTGGGATATTCATCTACAGACAAAGTTGGCAAGGTAAATTTTGCACTGCCGCTAGTTACTAATACACGTGTTCCTTCTAAGACAAAAGTGATGGGTTTATTAGGAAGAGAACGGGAGATTTCTGCTAGAAGTTTTCCTGGAACTAAAACCTTTCCTGGATCTTTTATCTCTGCGTGAAAATGAGACTTACTCGCTGTCTCTAGATCTGAGGCAGATAAATAGACCTGATCACCTGTCGCATCAATGACTATTCCAAGAAGCTCTGTTTTGATTGGTCTCGATGAAAGGGAGCGGGAAACCCAATTAACGCCATCAACTAAGGCTGACTGCTCAACTATGAATTTCATGCTCTGCCCCAATTCAGTGAAAGGTTCGTTTCACATCTAGATTTATATATATAAAGGTAGTCGTAGTAACCAGGCAGCTTTCGTGTGGATAGAGAAGAAAAGCCCAGTTCAATGCGGTGTTTCAACTTCCAAAACCTGTGAATAAGGCGGGAAAAGGTGTGCATAAAAACCATGGTTACACCCTTCCCCTTCCTACTCTTCACAGCAACAGCTGTGGGCTATCCACATAAAACAATGAGATCTCCACAGTTGTCCACAACTTATCCCCAACTTGGGGGTAAAGAGTGTCAAAGCGGACATTTCACACTTTTAGTGCTTTTACCTCGCTTGTTGCTTAATTCTGGTGGTGAGTTCATTGACCTGGTTATAGATCGAACGACGCTCAGCCATCAGTTGACGGATTTTGCGGTCGGCGTGCATAACCGTGGTGTGATCACGCCCGCCGAATGTTTGGCCGATTTTTGGAAGCGAGAGCTCGGTTAACTCGCGGCAGAGATACATCGCAATCTGGCGGGCATTAACTAATACCCGAGAGCGAGATGTTCCACAAAGATCATCAATAGTAAGTGAGAAGTAAGCAGCGGTCTGAGCCATGATCGTGGCGCCGGTTATCTCTGGGTTGTTCTCATTTGGAATCAAATCCTTTAAAACAATCTCAGCTAATGAAAGATCAACGCTCTGGCGATTTAGAGATGCGAAAGCTGTAACACGAATGAGTGCACCTTCAAGTTCGCGGATGTTTGTTGAAATCTTACTAGCGATATATTCCAAAACATCATCAGGTGCATTCAATTTATCTTGCGCAGCTTTTTTACGAAGAATAGCGATACGAGTCTCTAACTCAGGAGGTTGAATATCTGTAATCAAACCCCACTCGAAACGAGAACGCAGGCGATCTTCCAAAGTTGTTAACTGCTTAGGTGGGCGATCACTTGAGATAACAATCTGTTTGTTGGCGTTATATAAAGTGTTGAAAGTATGGAAGAACTCTTCTTGTGTTCTTTCTTTGTTTTCTAAAAACTGAATGTCATCAACAAGTAGAACATCTAGATCGCGGTAGCGGCGTTGGAAAGCAGTTGCCTTGTCATCGCGGATGGAGTTAATAAAGTCATTGGTGAACTCTTCTGATGAAACATAGCGAACACGGACGCTGCCATAGAGCTCTTTGGCATAGGCGCCAATAGCGTGTAATAAGTGGGTTTTTCCAAGGCCTGACTCACCATAGATAAATAGCGGGTTGTATGCCTTGGCTGGTGCTTCAGCAACTGCCACAGCTGCAGCATGTGCAAAACGATTTGATGCGCCGATAACAAAAGTTTCAAAGATGTAGCGAGAGTTAAGTTGTGAAACCTCTGCAATTTTTGACGGGGCTTCTTCACGGCCCGTTCCAACCTTGGGTGCAACGAATTCAATATCAACTTCTGGGGTTTGTGGTTCGGCAGATTCCAAAGATTCATCAACAGTCACAGCGATGCTGGCCTTATCGCCGAGCTCGCGAGTTAAAACATCACAGACAACTGTGCGCAGGCGGCTCTCTAAAACATCTTTTGCAA
>CANKXJ010000081.1 GCA_947487595.1 Actinomycetota bacterium | reverse complement strand
CTTCATCTTCAATAGGTGCCGATAAAAGCTTTTGCAATTCACGATCAGTTGAAACAGTTGATCTCATGACATTGAGAGTCACAAGTGTTGGGACACCTTCTCGTAGATCTGTGCCCGGCGTCTTACCTGATTGATTTGATTCACTAGCAATATCGATAACATCATCGGCTAATTGGAATGCAACACCAATCTTTTCACCAAATTTTGTCACTGTCTCTGTGATTTCTGCAGGTGCTCCAGAAATCATTCCGCCATATCTAGCTGAAGCTGCAATCAATGATCCTGTTTTATCTGCAACAACTTTTAAGTAATGCTCTAGTGGATCTTGCCCTGGATTTGGCCCTTGGGTTTCCATAATCTGGCCAATAACTAAGCGCTCGAATGTGCGGGCCTGCAGACGAACTGCCTCTGGGCCAAGGTCAGCTAATAAATCAGAGGATTTTGCAAAGAGAAAATCACCAGTCAAAATTGCAATGGTGTTTCCCCATCGCATATTGGCACTTTCCACTCCGCGACGAAGTGGTGCTTGATCCATAACATCATCGTGATAAAGAGTTGCAAGGTGTGTAATTTCGCAGGCAACTGCTGCTGCAATAACTCCTTGGCGGGTGGAATCACCAAACTGGGCAGTTAATAAGGTCAGCAATGGACGCAAGCGCTTTCCGCCAGCTGCAACTAGGTGGTGGGCAGTCTCATCAACAAATGGATATTCACTGCGCGTGTGACTCAGAAGCAAGCTTTCAACTTCTGCCATCTGCCGAATGAGAGTTGCTTCCAACTCTGGAGCAACGTTGGGAATGCCAAATGATGACATTAGCGAATGAAGGTTGAGAGGCTTGAGATGAAGTCAAGAATTGGTGCTGGGAACACACCCAAGGCAATTGTTACGATCATTGAGAAGATAACGGCAATTGAAGTTAATGATGATGGGATTTCAACGCTTGTTCCATCTTCTACTGGATCAGTGAAGAACATCAAAACAATAACGCGGATATAGAAGAAGGCTGCGATAGCACTAGAGAGCACACCAGCTATAACAACACTTGTTGCACCACTCTCATATGCTGCTGAGAAGATTGAAAACTTTCCAATAAATCCGCTGGTGAGTGGAATTCCAGCAAAGGAAAGTAGGAATGCAGCAAAAGCTGTAGCAACCCAAGGAGAGCGCTTTCCTAAACCTTTCCAGCGGTTGAGATCAGTTACTTCACCTGCAGAGTCACGAACCAAAGTCACGATGGCAAATGCACCAACAGTTGTGATGCCATAAGCAAAGAGATAGAACAACGATGCCTCAAGGCCAGCCTTATTCAAGGCAATAACACCTGTTAACAAGAAGCCAGCATGAGCAATGGAAGAGTAGGCCAACATGCGCTTCACATCACGCTGTGTAATTGCAACTAGTGAGCCCAAGACCATAGTAATAATGGCAATAATTGTCAGCGCTGGGGTCCATGACCACTGGGCATTAGCAAAGACGGTGTAATAAATACGAAGCATCGCACCAAAGGCTGCAACCTTTGTGGCAGCTGCCATAAATGCAGTTACAGGCGTTGGTGCACCTTGGTAAACATCTGGTGACCACGCATGGAATGGAACTGCTCCCACTTTAAAGAGAAGTCCCACTGATAGAAATGCCATTCCGATGAGTAAGAAGACATCGTTTCCAGCACCACCGACTACCGCATTACGAATTCCAGTGAAAGTAATTGATGATGAATATCCATAGAGGAAAGCTGCGCCAAATAAGAAGAACGCAGAAGAAAAGGCACCCAGTAGGAAGTACTTAAGGGCTGCTTCCTGGGATGCTAAACGGCGACGGCGTGAGAGTCCTGCCATTAAATACAGCGGCAATGAAAGCACTTCAAGTGCCACAAACAATGTAATGAGATCACTTGAGACTGGGAACAACATCATTCCTGCCACAGCAAAAAGGGTAAGAGGATAAACCTCAGTTACTTGATTACCGCTTTGCAGAGCATGGCGCTCTTCTTCTGAGCCTGGCAGTGCTGCAGCTAACGCTGTGAACTGCTGTGCATCTGCAATCAGGAAAATAGAGATGATAGAAATAATAAGAATTGAGGCCTGCATCACAACCGCTGGACCATCTATTACAACTGAGCCCATTGCTGCAGAGACTGATCGTTCGTTACGAATTTTCCAAACCTGCACGAGTGCCAAAACTAAGGAGCCTAAAGTCACCGACAATTGTGTAATTGGGCGCAGCGCCTTAGACATAAAGGCTTCAACCAGCACGCCAATAATTGCCCCACCCAACAAAATGAGCATGGGTGAGAGAAGTGTGTAGTTAAGAACTGGTGCGCTGAATTCCATTATTTATCACCATTCGTTGGAGCTGGATCTGTGAAGCCCATTTGAGCAATCACATGCGCTGATGCCGGGTTGATTACATTTAATAACGGCGAAGGATAGAAACCAAGTGCAATGATGATTGCCATAACAGGAGCAATTGCAATCTTTTCGCGAAGATTAAGATCACTTAATGCTTCATTACCTGGCGTGGTTGGACCGTGTAACGCTTTTTGAACTGGAATCAAGATATAGAGCGCAGCTAGAACAATTCCAAATGTGGCAATGACTGCATGTACTGGATATCGAGTAAATGTTCCGACTAGAACTAAGAACTCACTCACGAAGCTAGACATACCAGGTAAGGCTAGAGATGACATTCCAGCCAAGAAGAATGACCAAGCCATCACTGGTGTGACGCGCTGTAGTCCACCAAAGTCTGCAATTGTTGAAGAACCACGACGTGCAATCATCCAGCCACCAACGATGAACAAGGCTGCAGTTGAGAAGCCGTGATTAAACATATACAAAGTAGCCCCGCTATGGCCCTGTGAGGTCATTGCAAAGATTCCCATAGTGATGAAACCAAAGTGAGAGATTGAAGTAAATGCAATCAAGCGCTTTAGATCCTTCTGACCAATTGCAAGGATTGCGCCATAAACAATTGAAATAACTGCAAGAACCATAATCACAGGTGTGAATGTCTTACTCGCCTCTGGGAACAAAGTTAAGCAGTAGCGAATCATTCCAAAAGTTCCGACTTTATCTAGAACACCTAGCAATAACACTGATGTTCCAGGGGTTGCAGAAGCGGCAGCATCTGGCAACCAAGTGTGAAGTGGCCACAGAGGTGCCTTAATTGCAAAGGCAATAAAGAAGCCTAGGAACAGGAAGTTCTGTGTAGTTGAACTCATTTCAAGTTGTGAGAGTGCTTGCAGATCAAAAGTATGTCCACCTTGAGCACCTGACATCACATAGAGCGCAATGATTGATGCCAACATCAGTAATCCACCGAAGAGGCTGTAAATCAAAAACTTTACTGCAGCCGCTGAACGTTCACCTGTCCCATAACCACCGATAAGGAAGTAAACCGGAATCAACATCGCTTCAAAGATGACGTAGAACAAGAAGACATCAGTGGCTGCAAAGACACCAATCATCATTGCTTCAAGAACAAGGATGAGAATATAAAACGTCTTTACGGACCAACGGCCACCGTGAGCTTCATTCCAGCCTGACAACACAACAATGGGTGCCAAGATTGTTGACATCAAAATCAAGACAAGGGCTAAACCATCAACACCAACAGCAAAGTTAATTCCAAAAGTTGGAATCCATGAATATTT
>CANKXJ010000080.1 GCA_947487595.1 Actinomycetota bacterium | reverse complement strand
TCAAAAGGCAACAGTTAAAAATATTGGAAACTCTGATTATATTCTCAATGAATTTATTCACTGGTTGCCATTGCCACAAGAGGCAACACAAACTTTAGATTTTGCAGGACGCTGGTCAAATGAGCGACAACCACAACGTCGTGACATTCAAATTGGCACATGGGTACGTGAATCCCGCGAGGGCAGAAGCGGCCACAACTTCTCTATTGCAGATATTGCTTTAACTGCGCAAACATCTTTTCAAACTGGAAGTGCTTGGGCGACAAGCATTGCATGGAGCGGTAATTCACATTATTTAGTTGAGCGGGGTTTTGATGGACAGCAATCAATGGGAGCTGGTGAACTCTTGCTTGCCGGTGAAGTTATTCTTAAGGCAAATGAAATCTATGAAGCCCCAGCTTTGTATGCTGTGTATTCCAATCATGGTTTAGATGGCATCAGCGCGACATTTCATTCGCATCTTCGTGCACGAGCCATCCATCCAAAACGTCCACGTCCACTGACTTTGAATGTGTGGGAAGCGCTCTATTTTGATCATAATGAAGTCAAGATAAGAGAGCTCGTTGATGTTGCTGCCCAAGTTGGTATTGAACGCATTGTTTTAGATGATGGCTGGTTTCATTCCCGTCGCAATGACCGCTCAGGCTTAGGGGATTGGGTTATTGATCCTGCCGTGTGGCCAAATGGTTTAACGCCAATCATTGAATACATCAATAGCAAGGGAATTGAGTTTGGTCTTTGGTTTGAAGGCGAAATGGTTAACCCTGACTCTGATTTATATCGTGCTCACCCCGAGTGGATATTGCGTGAAGGTGATCGAACTCCACCGCTATGGCGCCATCAACTCGTTCTAGATCTTGGGCATGAAGATGCATATAAGCATGTCTTGGAACAAACCTCTGCTGTGTTAGCTGCTCATAAGATTGCTTACATTAAGTGGGATCACAACCGTGTATTAGTTGATGCAGGGCATTTAGGTGTTGCTGGTGTGCGCCGCCAAACACAAGGGATTTATCGTTTGTTTGCAGAGTTAAAAAAGCGCCATCCAGGACTTGAAATTGAATCATGTGCATCTGGCGGAGGGCGTATTGATCTAGGTGTTATTGATTATGTTGATCGCTTCTGGACAAGTGATAACAACGATGCTCTAGAGCGCCAAACTATTCAGCGCTGGACATCCCAAGTTATCCCACCTGAAATGCTGGGAACACATATTGGACCAACTCATGGACATCAAACTGGGCGCACATTAGAACTTTCTATGCGCGCAATAACGGCCCTCTTTGGACATGCTGGTATTGAATGGAACATAACGCAAGCAACTGCCGAAGAGCGGGCAAATCTTGCCACTTGGGCGAAGTACTACAAAGACAATCGCGCCTTGTTACACAGTGGAAAATCTGTTCGCGTTGATTATCCAGATGAGCATGGGTATCTCTATGGAGTTGTTGCTGGTGATACAAAGAGATCAATATTTGCTTACGTTCAGCTTACTCCGACTGTGGCAATTCACCCGGCACCACTGAAGTTTGCTGGATTGGATGCATCTGCCAATTATTCTATTAAGGTTGTATATCCAGCAGGCAAACCACGATTCATGTTAATCACTCCACCGCAGTGGATGGATGGCATCACCATGTCAGGATCAGCACTTGCAACTATTGGAGTGAGTGCACCGATTCTTGCACCTGCTAACGCGGTACTGATCGAAATTACAAAGCTTTAATCGACCCAGTTCAAAGTTCGCTCAACTGCTTTCTTCCACTGCTTATAGCCGGCTTCGCGCACTTCTAGCGTTGAAGTGGGTGACCAGCGGCGTGATTGTTGCCATTGTTTTTTAACTTCATCTTGAGAACTCCAATAACCAACAGCAAGTCCAGCTGCATAGGCCGCACCGAGGGCAGTCGTCTCACCGATCAGTGGGCGAGTGATATCAATTCCCATGATGTCGGCCTGCATTTGCATACACAAAGAGTTAGCAGTGATGCCACCATCAACACGCATTTCGTGCATTGGAACACCGCTGTCAGCAACCATTGCATCCATAACATCGCGGGTTTGATAACAAATTGCTTCAAGGGCAGCGCGGGCAAGGTGGGCTTTTGTTGCAGCCCGAGTTAATCCAACAATTGCACCGCGTGCATCGCTGCGCCAATACGGTGCAAAGAGGCCTGAGAATGCGGGCACAAAGTAAACCCCTGCAGTGTCGGTGACTGATGATGCAAGATTTTCAGTTTCAGCAGCGTTAGTGATGATGCCTAATTGATCGCGCAGCCATTGGATTGCCGAGCCAGTGACGGCAACCGAACCCTCTAAAGCATAATGTGCGGGCTGATTACCGAATTTAAAGCAGAGGGTTGTGAGCAAACCATTTTTAGATCGCACGATCTCCGTGCCAGTGTTGAGCAGAGCAAAGTTTCCAGTGCCATATGTGGTTTTAGATTCACCGCGTTCAAAGCAAACCTGTCCAACCATTGCAGCTTGCTGGTCTCCTAAGATTCCAGCGATTGGAATAGAAGTTCCAAATGGGCCGTGAGGATCGGTGGTTGCATACAGTTCAGAGGAAGATTTAATCTCAGGAAGACAACTTCGTGAAACTCCAAAAATATCTAGAAGCTCTTGATCCCACTCAAGGGTTTCAAGGTTCATGAGTAATGTGCGACTGGCGTTGGTCACATCGGTTAAGTGAACTCCGCCGCGAACTCCTCCTGAAAGATTCCACAACAACCATGAATCAACAGTTCCCATACGTGCATTTTCACTTTTTGCAGCAGGAAGATTGTTCAAAAACCAGTTCATCTTGCTGCCGGCAAAATATGGAGCAATCGTTAAGCCAGTCTTAAAGCGGATTGTCTGCTGTTGGGCATCAGTTAATGTTGAGAGAAAATCTGTTGTTCTGGTGTCTTGCCATACGATGGCATTAGATAGAGGTTGCCCAGTGCTTACATCCCAAACCACTGTGGTTTCGCGTTGATTGGTGATTCCAATAGCTGCTAAATCTGAGCCCAAGATGTCGGCCTGCTTGAGTGCGCCAGCGATAACTTCTTGAACGCGTTGCCAAATTTCAGCTGCATCATGCTCAACCCACCCGGGGTGAGGCATTATTTGGCGATGTTCGAGTTGGTGCTGGCCAATAACTTTGCCCGAGTGGTCAAAGATCATGAAACGAGTACTTGAAGTCCCTTGATCCAGGCTGCCGATATAAGTCACAAAGAGAAAACCTTTCACAATTAAGTTAGGCTTACTCTACCCAGATGCAATGGAGAATCAACGCTTATGTTCCTGTCACAGCTAAGCCCTCAGCAGCGTGATAGCGCCATTGCACAATTATCGAGTCAATCCTTTGACATCTTAGTTATAGGCGGGGGAGTCACAGGCGTTGGGGCGGCCCTTGATGCAGCATCGCGTGGTCTGAAAGTAGCTCTAATTGAATCCCAAGATTTAGCTTCTGGAACTTCGAGTCGCTCTAGCAAACTTATTCATGGTGGCCTGCGCTATCTCGAACAATATGACTTTAAATTAGTACGTGAAGCACTCCATGAGCGCGAACTCATGGTTTCCTCTTTATCTCCACACCTAGTTAAGCCAGTTGGATTCTTATTTCCGCTGACAGAAAAATTCAAAGAACGCACATACGTTGGTGCAGGTCTTGCACTCTATGACGCCCTTCGGGGTTTTCAACGCGCCCTTCCTTGGCACATACACATTG
>CANKXJ010000079.1 GCA_947487595.1 Actinomycetota bacterium | reverse complement strand
TTCTCCTTATTTCCTATTAGTGCTCGTCGGCAAGGGCGCCGGCGATGTATAGAGCTGCTAGCAGAGTAAAGATATACGCCTGCAAGCATTGGACCATGAATTCAAAGAAGGTCAACACAATGCCGATAGCAAAGGCAAATGGGCTGATCAACTTCAAACCAATAACACCTTGGAGTAGATGTTCTCCACCCAAGATAAACACGAGCAACAACAAGTGGCCCGCAAACATATTTGCAAATAAACGAAGTGAGAGCGTCAATGGACGCACTAAGAAGAATGTGAGGATTTCTAGGGGTGTAATGAGAATGTATGCAGCCTTTGGAACTCCAGGCATGAACATAATTTCCTTGAAATACTTAATTGCACCTTGCTTGCGAATTCCCACGTAGTGGAAAACCAGATAAACAGTGAGCGCCAAAATGTACGGGAATGAGACACGTGACATTGTTGGGAACTGCAAGAGTGGAATGATTCCAAAAAGGTTATTGACTAGAATAAAAGTGAAAAGTGTAAATAGGTAGGGAACAAAGCGCAGGAAATCATGCCCGATAACATCTTTGGCTAGATCATTTCTGACAAAGGTGTAGACAGATTCACCGGCAAATTGGAGCTTAGAAGGAACAACTGCGGCTTTGCGTGAAGAGATTATGAAGAAAGCTGAAATCAAAATTACTGAGAGAAAAACTAAAGCAATTGGTTTAGTTGTGTAAACGTTGTCGCCAAAAATTGGAGGAAGTTCGAAGTCGCCGCTGCTAGGTGGGACAAATCCGCCACCTTCTGAGCTTGAACGCAATAAATCGCGCACGCTTACTCCTCTTGGATTCATTCGTTACGGGGTACTACGGGGAAGGTAAGACGGGTGCAACCCTATGCGAAGGCAGGCTCAGTTGAGAAATCGAAAACTAGCGTGGTGTAGGTGGGACGGCTCACTGACGGCCAAAGCGCAGCCAGACCAGGTATATCGCCCCGCTAATTCCGACCAAGAGGCCGATAAGAGTGAGGTAGGCGGTGCCTAACCACTTGTCGAGGCCATAACCAATCCCGCCCCAAAAGAGCAAACCTGAAAGTAGGTAACCAAAAATCGACCACATTGCATTTTCTTCACGGTTCGACATGAGCTACTCCTTTGATCCAGGCAGAGGCAAATGTAGGCGCAATTTCATGAAACTAGCAATCTCGCCCCATAACCAGGCCACCGTGAGCGCAACGGCGGTGATTCCAAAGGTAGTTCGATCAATGGTGGAGCGATCTGTGTATGTGGCAATTGCCCAGAGCAAAAGCCCTAATGCGAATAGCTTTGCAAAGTAGGAAAATAGCGCCATCGCCATTGTTGAAATCGGATCGAGGTTTCTAGTCATTCGTGAAACGGCGATATGAATAATAAAAAAGATAACGACTACAAATTGTGCAAGGACGGCGCCAAGAAAACCTGGGAATCCTTTAACAAAAGTTGAAATTAAGATTGCAAAGCCACTAGTTAAGAAAGTCGGAATGAAGGCAGCACGCAGCAGTCGTGATTCGTTACTGCTCACACTGAAACCTTTTTAGATCTCGTAGAAACTAAAAGTGTAATCACTACTAGAACCACTGCAGTAATTAATGCAACCCACCATGGCTGAAAAGCTAAGACTGTGACTGGAAATGCAATCGTGGCTGTCCACATATACAAAATGAATGCCGTCTTTAACTGTGAGTTGCCGGCACTGAGCAAACGGTGATGCAAATGTTCATTATCAGGTGCAAAGGGAGATTTACCGGCTTTCACTCGACGCCCAACGGCAAGGAGAAGATCAACCAGTGGAATCGCAAGAACTGCAAAAGGAAGCAGCAAAGGCAACAATGTGGGTCCCCGTGATTCAGCAGAGATTGCATTGGGATCAACTTGGCCAGTTAAAGTAATTGCAGCTGATGCCAGCAGTAAACCAAGGAGCATTGAACCGCTATCGCCCATAAAAATACGTGCTGGATGGGCGTTATGTGGCAAGAAGCCAATACACAGCCCTACTAAAACAGCGGTTGTGAGTGATGGGGCACCTGCGCGACTAAAGCCAAAATCAACTGCTAAAAGGTATGCAAAAGCAAAGAAAGCGATTCCAGAGATAGCAACAATGCCTGCTGCTAGACCATCCATGCCATCAATAAAGTTCACCGCATTAATAATGACTAAGACAATAAGTACTGTGACTAACTGGCCAATACTTGGTGGCAAAGTAATCACGCCATTGATGGGTAGCCACAAAATCTGAATTCCATACATCAACAGAATTCCTGCAACAAAAACCTGCCCAGTTAACTTTGTTAGAGCATCTAATTGAAAGCGATCATCGGCCATACCGAGCAAGACAATGGCAGTTGAGGCTAAAAAGATGCCTTGTGCTTCATGCCCAAAAGATTTACCGACCAGGGGCAAGTGATTGACAATCATGAATGTGATTGCCATTGCCAGCCACATTGCAACCCCGCCCCAGCGTGCTGTGGGAGTTGTGTGAATATCTCTTCCACGAATTCCTGCAACTGCGCCAAATCGAATTGCTTGGGTGCGAACTAGTGGAGTAATCAGATAACACAACGCTGCTGATATCAGCAGCGTTACTAAATACTCGCGCATGCGCTCTAATTACCCCTGGTAAATAGGAAAGCGTGATGTCAGAGCATGAACTTCGCTCTTAATCGCAGCATGTGATGAGGCATCATCGGTAGCAATTGCCCGCGCAATCAAAGTTGCAATCTGCTTCATCTCTTCAACGCCCATTCCTTGAGTCGTTGTTGAAGGTGTTCCAACGCGGATACCGCTTGTAATTCCTGGCTTCTCTGGATCGTTTGGAATTGAGTTTTTATTCATAACAATTCCAGCTGCCCCGCATCGCTCATCGGCAACTTTTCCAGTTACTCCTGTGCTTCGAATATCCATTAGGGCTAAGTGAGTTTGAGTGCCTCCAGATACTGCGCGCATGCCTTCTGCTTCAAGGGCCTTTGCTAGTGCTTGGGCATTAACAATGACATCCTTGGCATATTTTTGATAAGCAGGAGTTGCACACTCTGCCAAAGCAACAGCTTTACCAGCTACTGCAGACATAATCGGACCTCCCTGCATTCCTGGGAAAATTGATTTATCAATTGCTGCAGCATGCTCGGCCTTAGCCAAAATCATTCCGCCACGTGGTCCACGTAAAACTTTGTGTGTTGTGAAGGAAACAACATCAGCATAAGGAACAGGGGATGGAATAGCTTTTCCTGCAACCAAGCCAATGAAGTGAGCAGCATCTACCCACATGATTGCTCCTACTTCGTCACAAATTGCGCGAACTTTCGCAAAATCAATAAGTGATGGGTATGCAGTAGCGCCAGAACAAATCATCTTTGGCTTTGTTGCAATTGCCTTATCGCGTAGCTCGTCATAATCGATTAACTCGTTATCGCTGCGCACACCATATGACTCAATATTGAACCACTTGCCTGAAAAGTTAACTGGAGATCCATGGGTTAAGTGACCACCATGTGCCAAAGACATCGCCATGACGGTATCTCCTGGCTTTGTAAATGCTTGATAAACCGCGATATTCGCACTCGCACCTGAATGTGGTTGAACATTTGCATGGTCTGCACCGAAAAGAGTTTTTGCGCGCTCTATGGCAAGGCTTTCAGCTTTATCTACTTCTTCGCATCCACCGTAGTAACGCTTGCCTGGATACCCTTCAGCATCTTTATTCGAAAGCGTTGAACCAAT
>CANKXJ010000078.1 GCA_947487595.1 Actinomycetota bacterium | reverse complement strand
AGAGGGGCCAATGAATCATTTGATGAATCAGCAGATTTAACTGCGCTCTCACAACTCGATATCACCGTTGTGTGTGCTGGAGTCAAATCTATTCTGGATGTTCATGCCACGCTAGAGCGCCTTGAAACGCTAGCAATTGGCATTGTGGGTTATAAAACCAACCGCTTCCCTGGTTTCTACTTAACTGATTCAGGCTTTGAGATTGAACATCGCGTTGATTCAGCCCAAGAGGTTGCCGCAATCATTAAAGCCCGCAGGGAGATCTCAACCTCTAACCATGCATTGATCGTTACTAATCCAGTTGAAAAGCAGATGGATAAAGCGCGCCATGATGAAATCTTGGTAACTGGTATGGCACATGCTGCCCGTGATGGAATTGATGGAAAGTATGTGACACCATATTTACTTGAACATTTCCACACTGCCAGCAAGGGTGAATCACTTGCCATCAACACTGAAATCATTAAATCCAACTGCGCCTTAGCTGCAGATATTGCGATGGCGATTAAATGAAAAAAATCCTGTGTATTGGCGATTTAGCCCTCGACGTTATTTCACAGCTCAAAGAGCCTATTAACTATGGCAATGACACGGCCAGCAGAATTTCAAGTCACCCAGGTGGACAAGCTGCAAATGTTGCAACGTGGATTACTCGCACGCACTCCAAAGCGCAGTTAGTTGCCCGCGTTGGCAATGATCCTGTCGGTTTTGCTCTTATCTCTGATTTAGATAAATACGGCGTAGAACACATGAATTTGATGCACTCAGGACGCCCCACTGGCGTTGTCGTTATCTTGGTTGATTCCAATGGTGAGCGCACGATGTTTCCAGATAACGGGGCTAATGCAGATCTGGAAGTAAGTGATTTGCCACCTTTAGATGATGTTGATGGTGTGTATGTGAGTGGCTATGCATTACTAGATTTTCGCAGCCGCGAGGCCGTTCTTTCAATGATTGCAAAGATAAAGGCAGCTGGAAAGCCAATTTATTTTGATCCAACTACAACTGGAGCGATGAAGATTGTTTCCCGTGATGAAGTTTTATCATGGGTCAGCCTCATGGATGGAATTCTACTCAACTCCGAAGAAGCTCTTTACTTGGGTGATGCTAAAGATGTTCAAACGGCTGAAAAGAATTTAACTGCTTACACCCCACTTGTTGTCATCAAATTAGGTTCTCGTGGCGCTATGGCTGTTCATGGTGACATAGTTGCAAAGGTGTCAGCCGTCACTACCAATGTGGTCGACACAACAGGTGCTGGAGATTCATTTGCCGCTGGATTTATTCCAAAGTGGCTTGAAACAAATGATTTAGAAGCAGCCCTTTCTGCCGGAACGGCACTTGCGGCAAAGTGTGTAGCAACTGTTGGGGCGCGCCCTCCCCTAGATTAAGCAACTCTCTTGGCACAATGCTCCAATGGCAACTGCGAAGACTCCCGCGAAAGCTGCGGCAAAGGGTAAGAAACCGCTCGGTCCAAAACCTGGTGAATACCCAGGCAAGATCGTTGATATCGATGTTTCAAAGGAAGTTTCTGAATCTTTTCTTGAGTATGCATACTCAGTAATTTACTCACGTGCACTTCCTGATGCGCGTGATGGATTAAAGCCAGTTCACCGTCGCATCTTGCATCAGATGGCAGATATGGGTCTTCGTCCAGAGCGCGGACATGTGAAGAGTGCACGTGTAGTGGGTGAAGTAATGGGTAAGTTGCACCCTCACGGTGATGGTGCAATCTATGACGCACTTGTTCGTATGGCGCAATCTTTTTCTATGCGCTTGCCACTCATCGATGGTCACGGAAACTTTGGTTCACTGGACGCGGGTCCTGCAGCGATGCGCTATACCGAGGCCCGTCTTGCATCTGCTGCAATGGCAATGGTTGCTGAAGCTGATGAAAACACCGTTGACTTTGGTCCTAACTACGACGGCCAGTTAGCAGAGCCGCTCGTTCTTCCTGCTGCCTATCCGAACTTGCTCGTTAACGGTGGTTCTGGAATTGCTGTAGGTATGGCCACCAACATGGCTCCGCATAACTTGGGCGAGGTTATCGCTGCAACAAAGTTTTTGATTGAAAACCCAGCTGCCACAGTCAAGCAGTTAATGAAATTGGTTCCCGGTCCAGATTTTCCAACAGGCGGGGAACTCGTTGGTCTAGATGGCGTGCGCGAGGCATATGCAACCGGCAAAGGCTCCTTTAAAGTCCGTGCCAGCGTTGAGATCGAAAAAGTTTCCTCTCGCAAAATGGGTATCGTTATTAAAGAACTTCCCTTCACAATCGGACCTGAGAAAGTCGTTGAGCGTATTGCAGCCCTTGTGAAAGCTAAAAAAATCACCGGCATAAGCGACATCATCGATCTAACTGATGGTCAGACTGGCACTAACGTGGTTATTGAGATCAAGAATGGCTTTGAACCTGAAGCAGTTCTAGAACAGCTCTATGCCCTCACCCCCATGGAAGATGCTTTTTCTATCAATGCCGTGGCATTGGTGAAGGGCAAGCCACAGACCCTTGGGATAAAAGAGCTTCTTAAAGTATTCATCGAACACCGCATTGAAGTTGTTCGCCGTCGTAGTCAGTTCCGTAAAGCAAAGGCCGAGGGGCGTTTAACTCTTGTAGATGGACTCTTAAAGGCGATTATCGATATCGATAAGGTCATCAAGATTATCCGCGGCAGTGATGATGCAGCTGCTGCCAAAGAGAAGTTAATGAAGGACTTTAAATTAAACGATGAGCAAACTACCTATATCTTGGATATGCCACTTCGTCGTTTAACTAAAATGAGCAAGCTAGAACTTGAAACTGAGCAAAAAGAGTTAAAAACAACTATTGCAGAACTGACAAAACTGCTAAAAAGCGAAGATGCGATCAAAGCACAGGTTTCAGATGAGTTAAGTGCTGTTGGTAAGTCATTTGCTACCCCACGAAAAACTCGAATTGGCGCTGCCTAAGCTCTAAGCGTTAAACTACGGCGTGATTTCAACCCAAGCGCTAGAACTTCGAGCAGGTGCTCGCCTGCTCGTTAAGGGCGTAACTGTGCGCATTAATAGCGGCGACCGCATTGGTTTTGTTGGTCGAAACGGTGCCGGTAAATCAACTCTGGCAAAAGTTTTAGCGGGAGAAACTATGCCTGCAGGAGGCGTCGTTAATCGCACAGGAAAAATCGGTTACTTGCCGCAAGATCCCCGCACAGGTGATGAACCTGGCACAGTCATCGAACGCATTCTCTCAGCCCGTGACTTAGATCAAATTTCACACCGTATGCGCGCAGTTGAAGAAGAGATGGCAACGGCCCAAGGTGAGGCGCTAGAAAAAGCAATGGATCGCTACACCCGCGTTGAACATGAGTTCAGTGCTGCCGGTGGTTATGCAGCAACTGCTGAAGCAGAAGCGATTGCAACATCTTTAGGTGTAACAGAGGCTGTCTTTGCCCATGAGCTTTCCACTCTCTCTGGTGGGCAACGCCGCCGTATTGAGTTAGCACGCATTCTCTTTAGTGGCGCCGAAACATTGCTACTAGATGAGCCAACTAACCACTTAGATGCTGACTCAATCGTGTGGCTACGTGAGTTTTTAGCTAAATACTCCGGCGGCCTTGTCATTATCTCCCACGATGTGAACTTGATTGAAACCGTCGTTAACAAGGTTTTTTACCTTGATGCCAACCGAAACGTTATCGATGTTTATAACTTGGGCTGGAAGGCTTATCTATTGCAGCGTGAGCAAGATGAGCACCACCGCAAGAAAGAGCGTGCTAACGC
Organism: Actinomycetota bacterium; assembly: GCA_947487595.1. Lineage (GTDB taxonomy): Bacteria > Actinomycetota > Actinomycetes > Nanopelagicales > Nanopelagicaceae > Planktophila. Next base: position 38 of record CANKXJ010000078.1, on the reverse strand, counting down.
TGAAAAGCGTGCAGAGATTTTGCAGAAGCAGGGCGAGA
>CANKXJ010000077.1 GCA_947487595.1 Actinomycetota bacterium | reverse complement strand
AGGCATGGATTGATCGCACAGCCGAACTCTCGAAAGGGAGCTTCATTGAACATATTGCGCCCTTTGAAAACCGCGGAGAAGAAATTGGCGTGACCCTCACGCACCCACATGGTCAGATTTATGCCTATTCATTTATCCCACCACGCGTTGAAAAGATGTTAGCCGTTGCTAATAAATACAAAGACTCCACCGGTAAAGTTTTATTTGATGAGGTTGTAGCACGTGAAATCCGTGATGAGGAGCGCATTATTGCCCGCAATGATCGTTGGATTGCATTTGTGCCATATGCCGCACGTTATCCTTTTGAAATTCACGTAGCACCGCTTAATCCAGTTGCAGATTTAGCTGGACTGACAGAGAAGGACCGCGATGCTTTTGCTCCCATCGCACTTGAAGTGATGAAGCGCCTTGATGGTGTCTTTGGAATTGATATGGCCTATATCGCCGCATGGCACCAAGCACCTGTTCGTGTTGGTCGCGATGTGTTGCGCTTGCACTGGCAAATCACCAGCGTGCGCCGCGCTCCTGGAAAATTGAAATATCTGGCTGGATCTGAATCTGCCATGGGTGCATTCATTATGGATATGCGCCCTGAGCAATCAGCGGCGCAGCTGCGTGAAGTAGTTTTGTAATGCGGGTATTGGTAACTGGTGGCACTGGCTATATCGGTTCTACCGCAGTGGATATTTTGCTTTCCCAAGGTTATGAAATATCTATTATCGATGATTGCAGTACTGGCCATGCCGACACAGCCCCGGCAGGTGTGAGCTTTATTCAAGGCTCACTTCTGAGTTCCGGTGACTTAGCCCAAGCCCTTGTTGGTGTTGATGCAGTCATGCACTTTGCTGGTAAATCACTTGTGGGTGAATCTGTTGAAAAGCCTGACCTATATCACCAAGTAAACGTTGATGGTTCCCGTAATTTGCTCAATGAAATGCACAAAAGTGGAGTAACGAAGTTAGTTTTCTCTTCATCTGCTGCAACTTATGGTGAACCTGAAAAAACTCCTATTCCGGAAACTGCACCTACCAAGCCAACTAATCCTTATGGCGCCACTAAATTAGAAATCGATAAAATGATTACTGCAGAGGCTTCCTCTCGTGGGATTGCTGCCGCATCACTGCGTTATTTCAATGTGGCTGGTGCACTTAAATCAAAGCGGGGTTGGTTAGCTGAGCGCCACAACCCAGAGACACATTTGATTCCAAATGTTTTAAGGAGTACCAAACAAAACCCAGTACAGATATTTGGCACTGATTGGCCAACTGCTGATGGGACTTGTGTGCGCGACTATGTGCACGTTGTTGATTTAATCGATGCTCACATTAAAGCCTTAGAAACTCTTCAAGCGCGCGTCCACGAGATCTATAACTTAGGTAGCGGTGATGGCTATTCAGTACGAGAAGTTGTGGCTGCTGCCTCAAAGGCCATCAGTCATCAAATTCCAACCCTTGATTCACCACGTCGTGCTGGAGATCCTGCGGTTTTAATTGCAGATATCAATAAGGCAAAGACAAAACTTGGCTGGAGCCCAACTAGAGGAATTGATGTCATGGTTGCCGATACTTTGGCAGCTCTTAGCTAGGTAATTCATGTCAGATATAGATAAACGATTTGTGCAGGCATTTGGCGCTGCCCCAGACATCATCGCTGCAGCACCTGGGCGAGTGAACTTAATCGGAGAACACATCGACTACAGCGATGGTTTTGTGCTCCCTTTTGCCATTAAAGACCGGACCTTTGCAGCTATTCGTGTGCGCAATGATCGCAAAGTACGCATCAGCTCAATGCAGCGTAGAAACAAAGTTATTGAACAAAACCTTGATGCCATTAAGCCTGGGCTCAAAGGTGAGTGGGAGCGATATCCATTCGGTGTTATCTGGTCTCTTGGAATAACTAGTGGCATAGACATCATGATTGATGGCCATGTTCCTCTCGGAGCCGGTTTATCTTCATCTGCAGCCCTTGAGTGCAGCGTTGCTACCGCCCTTAATCATCTCTTTTCATTGGGTCATTCATTAGAAGATTTAGCGCGTTTAACTCAAAAAGCAGAAAATGACTATGTAGGTGTGCCGTGCGGAATCATGGATCAATCAGTCTCACTCATGGCTCACTCTGGTTCTGCGCTTTTATTAGATTGCCGCGACTTAACAACTCGACATATTGCATTTGATGTTGCTTCCAGTGGTCTTGAACTCCTCATCATTGACACACAAGCTCACCACTCCCTCACCGATGGTGGTTACGCCGAGCGCCGTGCATCATGTGAATCAGTCGTTGCAAAGTTAGGTATCCCTTCTTTGCGCGAGCTCTCATCAGATCAACTTGAGTCTTCACGCAATCTGCTTACTGATACAGAATTCTGCAGAGCTCGCCATGCAGTCACTGAGATGAAACGTGTTATGGATGCGGTAGAGATTCTTGAAAAGAAGGATTTTAATTCTCTTGGACAACTTCTCAATCAATCCCACGCTTCACTTCGTGATGATTACAACGTCTCATGCCGAGAACTCAATTGCGCAGTAGATGCATCAATTGCTGCGGGAGCATTAGGTGCGCGCATGGTGGGTGGTGGATTTGGTGGAAGCGCAATTGCACTTATTAAGGCTTCACACACAACAGAAACTATTGCAGCTATTGAAAAGGCTTTTGCTGATAATCGATTTAAAGCACCACGCTTTTTTACTTCACTTCCAAGCCAAGGCGCAGAGGTTATTCAGCGGGGGTAATTGAAACCACTTCTACGCCACCAATTACCCCTAAAACATTAAGCAAATCTGTGGGATCACTTCCTGGCACTGCAACAGTAATCTCGTCATAACCGCGTCCATCTTCAGATTTAAGAACTACTAATCCACGAATGTCTCCGCCTGCAGCACCGATTGCAGATGCCAGTAAACCAAGTGAACCAGGACGATCTGGAAGAGAGACGTTAAGTCTAAAGAGAGCCATGGCTTAACAATACCGCCAAAATCTTTTTCTCAAGTTAGGCCTCAACTACCCAAGCGCCTTTAACCGCAACTTTCACTTTTCCAAGCGGATTCACTGCCGGACCATTAACAACTTGTGCAGATTTATACGGATCAAACTCAGCTTGATGACACGGACATTTCATTGTCTTGCTGGAGGCTGAATATGCAACGGTGCAGCCCTGGTGTGTACAAATAGCTGAATAAGCAAAAACACCGGTCTTAGTTCTAAAAAGGATTGATGGTGCGCCGTTGCTGGCAACAAAGTTACGGGAAGCCCCGACTTTAAGTGATGCCAATTTAACAATCTTTGTGCCTTTGCCTGCTGCCGAAGAACTAGTTGCAGGTGCAGCTTTAGCAAAGAACTTGCCTGCCCCTGCAAATGCAACAGCTAATACACCAGTAATTCCAACGCGTAACACGCTGCGACGCTCTAATGACATTGTAAAAACCTTTCGTTTGCCATTTCCAACTAAGAGTAATAAGTAAGTCAACCATAAAACCGCATATGCCGTATTACTTGCCAAGAAGTAGGGAGTGACATGAAAAGTATCAGCAAGCCACAAACCTAGTGACATCAAAAATCCACCGAACGCTGCCAAACGCGGTGCTACCCACAGGAGTGTGGCAAGTCCGATTGCAAACTCAGCAATTATTACAAAGCCACCCACCACGGTGGCATGCTCAATTAGCGGATTGAAAGCAAAACCCAAAGGAGAGTGAGTTGAAAATCCAGATAGCTGTGTTCCTATATAAGATGAAGAGCCGGCTTCAAGAAAACCTGGATCACTGGCCTTATCCCAACCCGCATATATCCATGTGATTCCAAGCCAGAGGCGCATGACTCTAAAAGCAGGTGCTTGGTTGCGCCATGAGGAGCTGGCTGTGCGCACATAGCTTTTAAGCATGCTCATAAGATACATAGTAAAGGTGAGTCTGAAAAAAGGCCGAGTAGAAA
>CANKXJ010000076.1 GCA_947487595.1 Actinomycetota bacterium | reverse complement strand
CTTTCGGGCTGCCTCGATTTTGGCGGTAGTCAGCCAGGGGGCAGCCATGGCCCAAAGAATCAGACCTAGGACCACCCCAAATAAATAGGGAGCGCGCAGAGCGTTTTCTCGCGAGAGCACAAGGGTCAGTGCACTGACTAACCCTCCCCCCACAAACATCCCAATGGGAATCGAACCCCAGGCAAAGAATCTATAAACACTATTTACACGGCCCAACAAATGAGTGGGGATGATGCTTTGTCGAAGTGAGACAGTGATGGTGTTCCATAAAACTGCAAAGAAGGTTTCAAAGACAACAACAACCCACACCACTTGCCATGTTGTTGTTAAAGCAATGATCAATGAGCCAATAGGTGCGGCGGCAAGGGTCATTGCAAGTGAGCGACCACTTCCAAGCTTTGCAGAGATTTTTGGAGCGAGCAATCCTCCAACCGTTCCGCCTACTGCGCCCGCTGTGCCAAGGAGTGCAAAAGTAAATACTGATGTTTCCAACACTTCTTGTGCAAACAAAATAAAGGTGGCACCAATCATGGTTCCCAGACCATTCATTGATCCCAAAATTATTGCCATGGGGCGAAGTAATGGATGGGCCCACAACCACGCATAACCTTCTTTAATCTCTGCTTTGAAATTAATCTTCTCTCGGCCCTTTTCATCAGCTACGGGCTTAAATGTTCCCTTTAAAGATGCAATGAGTGCCACAGCAAAAAAGAATGAGACTGCGTCAAAGAAAAATGGAATAAAGATTGCAATACCTATCAATAGTGAGCCTAAAGGGGGTCCAATAAAGCTATTAGTCAATGACTCCGCCGACCACATGCGCCCGTTTGCTTTCTCCAGGTTTTCTTTATCAACAACCGATGGCATCAATGTCTGGGCGCTGTTATCGCGCAAAACCTCAGCTAAACCAAAAAGGAAAGCGGTGATAAGCAATGTGAAGTAAATCGGCCAGTTAGTCTCTAGGTTCGTAATAGTGCTTAATTCATCTAGAGCAGGAAATGAATCTTTATTGAAAAAAACTACAAGCCCCACAAAAACAGTCAATGCACCTCGCATGAAATCCATTGCCACAATGAGTTTTCTGCGATCAAAGCGATCAGTTAAAACTCCGGCATGTAATGTGAAAATCAACCACGGCAAACGCGATGCAAAGCCGGCAGCAGCAATCAAAATAGGTGAGCGCGTAACAGCTGATGCCAGCCATGGATAGGCCACCATTGAAACACCATCGCCCAAGTTGGATATAGCGGTGGCAGTCCATAGTTTCCAATAGGAGGCACCGAGTGGTTTAGCCATTACTTACCCTAAAAACTACAAAGCTAAATTCTTAGTTATCTGATCTGCGTGCTCAATGGCATGGCGGGTGTAAACCTGAAGCCATCGCTCAAGTGAGAACTCACCTTTTTCTGAGTGAATACAAAAGTTCTTTAACTGTTCTGGCTCAAGGCGTTTGATGATTTCAAGTGATCCCGCACGCACTGCTTTAAAAACAGCAATCGATGTTTCTACGGGCATATCTGTATAACCAAGAGTTGGATTCTTAGCCCACAGGCCTTCGTCATAACCTTGAATGGCAGAACCTGGTTCTGCAACTAAGCGCTTGAGGCGTGCAAAAGACTGTGCCTCACTATCGGCGCAGTGGTGAATAACTTGGCGAGAACTCCAGTCCTGCCCCACGCACACATCTAGCTTTGATTCGGGGACATTACTAGCAATAGTTAAAAACTCATTCGTTGCCTTTCCATAGGCTGCTGCAATCTCAATAATTGTCAGCATTGTCTTTAAGTATACGTTCCTGTTACAAGGAAATAAACACGTCGAGATATCGAAACTGCATGGTCTGCATATCGCTCGTAGTAGCGGCCCAATAGAGTCAAATCGATTGCAGTTTCGATTCCATGCTTCCATGTTGGCTCAATCAAGACTGCGATTAACTTACGATGCAGGTCATCCATCACATCATCATCATGCTCAACTTCAAGGGCCATTTGCGTATTGCGCGTGGCAATAACAACACCTGTCTTTTCGGTGATTGCAACAGCTGCAACTCCCATGGCTTTAATGATGGAAACTAGCTCTGGCGGTACCGCTGCATTTGGATGACGCATACGAGCAACCTTGGCAACGTGGTGAGCCAGATCTCCCATGCGTTCTAAATCTGAACCCATACGCAGTGCCGCTACCAGAGCGCGCAAATCTGAAGCAACTGGTTGCTGCCTTGCGATTATGTCCATGATGTGTGAATCATTTTCGTGCTGATAATCATCAATCTTGACATCGTTTGCAATCACTTCTTCAGCAAGTTTTAAGTCGCAGGAAAGAATCGCGCTCGTTGCTTTTGTCATTGATGTAGAAACCATCACAGTAAGGTCGACCAGAGACTGAGATACTTTGTCTAGTTCTTCTTGGAATACAGATCTATTGTGGGCCATGGGGCTAAACCTATGCGGAGGTGATGAATAGAGGCAATTGATTAGGTGAACGGAAGGTAAACTGGCGTTTTGAGCCTATAGAGTGAGGGCTGTGAAGTTCTTGCGCCGAGAGTTAGAGGCCCCAGAACCTAGAGCCTTGCCTGAAATGCTGCTGGAAACCCTCAATCTCATGGATGGCGATTCCATAATTCTGGCCCCTGGTGAGATTCCTTTGTTTATCACCCCTGGCGTTGAGACACTTGGAATTCTAAAAGACGGGCGTATTCAAAGCTCTGAATTGCTGGCAACAGTTCGTGTTGTTCGACGAACACATAACCAACAAGTTGGCATGATTGAAATCCCAAGAGGTCCAATTGGGGAAGGCAAGCACGAGCTGACTGTAAAAGTTCTCCCCCTAACAAAAGATGATTTGGTTTTAGTTCTCATTAGCGATGAGAGTGAAGCACAACGTGTTCATGATGTGCGCCGCGATTTTGTCGCCAACATTTCACATGAGTTAAAAACGCCTATCGGTGCTCTTTCCCTATTAAGTGAAGCAGTGCTGGGTTCAAAAGATGATCCGGAATCAGTTGTTAAATTTGCCACCCGGATGCAATCAGAGGCAAAACGACTAACTGATTTGGTTCAGGAGATTATCCATTTATCCCGCGTTCAAGATTCTGATCCACTCCAGCTTGCTCAAGAAGTAAGCGTTGAATATGTAATCAGAGAAGCAATAGACCAATGCCAAATCACTGCCGATAATCGAAATATCAACGTGAGTTATCTCGAGAACAGTGATGCCCAAGTGTTGGGTGATCGTGACCAATTAATTATGGCGGTTCATAACCTAGTCGAAAATGCCATCAACTATTCACCTGAAAACACTAAAGTTTCTGTCACAACTGCTAGTGAATCTGGCATCATTGATATTTCCGTTACAGATCAAGGAATTGGGATCTCAGAGTTAGAACAAGATCGTATCTTTGAACGTTTCTACCGTGTCGATCCAGCGCGATCTCGCCAGACTGGTGGAACAGGGTTAGGGCTATCAATCGTTAAGCACGTTGCAGCAAAGCATGGCGGTGAAGTAAAGGTATGGAGCGTCGAAAACGTCGGTAGTACTTTTTCAATCCGACTACCCATCTATGAATCACCTATGGAGAGCGTTGAATGACAAAGATACTTATCGTTGAAGACGAATCATCATTTTCTGAAGCTCTAGCTTTCTTGCTAGGAAAAGAAGGTTTTGAAGTGAGCGTTGCTGAAGATGGCCGTGCTGCACTCAATATCTTTGCAAAAGAAGGTGCGGACTTAATTCTCCTTGACCTGATGATTCCAGAAGTATCTGGTGTGGATGTTTGTAGAGCGATTAGAACAACGTCTCAAGTTCCCATCATCATGCTCACCGCAAAAGATGCAGAAATCGACAAGGTCGTTGGACTTGAACTTGGTTCAGATGACTATGTCACTAAGCCTTATTCATCCCGCGAATTAATTGCTCGCATCAAAGCTGTGCTGCGCCGTGGGATT
>CANKXJ010000075.1 GCA_947487595.1 Actinomycetota bacterium | reverse complement strand
TCATCCGCGAAGGTGAAGGCGGTGCTGCACAGGTGCTTGTAAAGCTTGGCGCAGACCTTAACCGTGTTCGCCAACAAGTTATTCAATTACTCTCTGGTTACCAAGGTAAAGAAGCTGTACAAACTGGTGGACCAGCAGAGGGCACACCATCAACTTCTTTAGTTCTTGATCAATTCGGTCGCAACCTCACACAAGCTGCCCGTGAAGGAAAGCTTGATCCAGTTATTGGTCGTGAAAATGAAATCGAACGTGTGATGCAAGTTCTCTCACGTCGCACAAAGAACAACCCAGTTCTCATTGGTGAACCAGGTGTTGGTAAGACTGCAGTTGTTGAAGGTCTTGCCCAAGCAATTTATAAAAACGATGTCCCAGAGACTTTGAAAGATAAGCAGGTTTATTCACTAGATCTTGGCGCACTTGTTGCCGGAAGCCGCTATCGCGGAGATTTCGAAGAGCGCCTAAAGAAAGTACTAAAAGAGATTAAAACTCGCGGTGACATCATTCTTTTCATCGATGAAATCCACACACTAGTAGGCGCAGGAGCTGCAGAAGGTGCAATTGATGCTGCCAGCATCTTGAAGCCAATGCTGGCCCGCGGTGAACTACAGACAATCGGTGCAACAACTCTTGATGAGTATCGCAAGCATGTTGAAAAAGATGCGGCCCTTGAGCGCCGTTTCCAACCCATTCAAGTCAAAGAGCCATCAGTTGCTCACACAATCGAAATCTTGAAGGGTCTTCGTGATCGCTACGAAACTCACCACCGTGTTTCTATTACAGATGGTGCGTTAGCGGCAGCAGCAAATCTTGCTGATCGTTATGTCTCAGATCGCTTCTTGCCAGATAAGGCAATCGATCTCATTGACGAGGCAGGCTCACGCCTTCGTATTAAGCGCATGACTGCGCCAGCAGAGCTTCGCGCATTTGATGACAAGATCGCAGATGCCCGTAAGGAAAAAGAGTCTGCTATCGATGGTCAAGATTTTGAGATGGCCGCAGCTCTTCGCGATAAGGAAAAGAATTTAATTACTGAAAAGCATGAAGCTGAAAAGAATTGGAAGGCCACAGATCTAGATAAGGTCACTGAAGTTGATGAAGAACTCATCGCTCAGGTGCTTTCAATCTCTACTGGAATTCCAGTCTTTAAACTTACAGAGGAAGAAACTGCACGCCTTCTTCGTATGGAAGATGAACTCCACCACCGTGTTATTGGACAAGACCAAGCAATCAAAGCCTTGTCACAAGCAATTCGCCGCACACGCGCGGGTCTAAAAGATCCACGTCGTCCTGGTGGATCATTTATCTTCGCTGGTCCTTCAGGTGTTGGTAAGACTGAACTTTCTCGCACTCTTGCATCATTCTTGTTCGGTGATCAAGATGCCTTGATTCAACTTGATATGTCTGAATATTCAGAGCGTCACACCGCATCTCGTTTGTTCGGTGCACCTCCAGGATATGTTGGATATGACGAGGGTGGACAGTTGACTGAAAAGGTGCGTCGTCGCCCATTCTCAGTTGTTCTTTTCGATGAAATCGAAAAAGCACACCCAGATATCTTCAACTCGTTATTGCAGGTTCTTGAAGATGGTCGCTTAACAGATGCGCAAGGTCGCACCGTTGACTTTAAAAACACTGTCATCATCATGACTACAAACCTTGGCACACGTGATATCTCAAAGAGCTTGGGCCTTGGTTTTGCTAACAGTGATGATGATCAAACAAATTATGAGCGTATGAAGGGCAAGGTAAATGATGAACTTAAGAATCATTTCCGCCCTGAGTTCCTCAACCGTATTGATGATGTCATCGTCTTCCACCAGTTGACTAAGGATCAGATTATTCAAATCGTTGATCTGATGATGAAGAACCTTGATGATCGTCTGCAAGCAAAAGATATGGGAATTGAGTTAACTCCTGCAGCTAAAGATCTACTTGCTGCACGTGGTTATGACCCACTTCTAGGTGCACGACCACTTCGTCGCACAATTCAACGTGAAATCGAAGATGCACTTTCAGAGCGCATCTTGTTCGGCGAACTCAAGGCCGGTGAAATCATCGTTGTTGATGTTGAGGGAGTAGATGCCGAAGCGGTCTTCACATTTAAGGGTGCAGCTAAGGCTGCAATGCCTGATTCACCTGAAGATCTTGCTGAAGCACCAACTGCTTAATAACTAAATGACTAAAAGGCAAGAGTTCACAGTTTTAAAAACGTATCCTGAGTTTGAAATCCGTGAATATAAGCCCTGTGTAATTGCCGAAGTCAAAAGTTCTGCCAATTACTCTGATGCTGGAAGTTCTGCTTTTGGTTCACTCTTTAGTTACATCTCTAAGGGCAATAAAGCTGAGCAGGAAATAGCTATGACTGCCCCTGTGATTACTGCGAAAAGATTCGACAATCTCACGGAGGATGAATGGTTTGTCTCATTTGTGATGCCAGCAGGAAGCACGCTTGCCGATATGCCTCTCCCAATTAATTCTAAGGTTGTCTTGCGCGAACTTAGTGCAGAGATGTGTGTTGCTGCTTCATTTCGTGGCAAAGCAACTACTGCCTTATCTGCACAGAAAATCGCTGCACTTCGTGCTGCTGCCAAAAAGCAAAACGTGGCACTTTCTGAGGAGACTAGAGTCGCTCGCTTTGATCCACCGTTTAAACCTAGTTTCCTGCAGTACAACGAAATTGTGATTCCAACTATTTAAGCGTTACCAGCAAAATTCTTTAATGGATCTCCACTAAGTCTAAATACTGTCCATTCTTCCATGGCCACTGCGCCAATGGATTTATAGAGCTCAATTGATGGTTCGTTCCAATCCAGAACCCACCATTGGAATCTTTCATAGCCGCGTTCAACACAAATCTTTGCAAGAGTCTTTAGAAATTCCATTCCAAAACCTTTACCGCGATGGGCAGGATCAACATAGAGATCTTCTAAATACAGACCAGGTTTTCCTAGCCATGTTGAGTAGTTCAAGAACCAGATTGCTATACCGATTACTTGCCCATCTACTTCGGCAACATGGCAAAAAGCGCTTGGCTTATCGCCAAAGATTGTTTCCTCAATTTGTTGCAATGTTGCTTTTGCCTCCAGTGGGGCTTTTTCATACTCAGCTAAATCTTTAATGAGTTGCAGGATGCGCGGAGCATCTTGCTTTATAGCAACGCGGATCATGCGGGCAGTCTATAACGCTTGCGGGGGATAGCTTCTATAAGTAAATCAGCCTGCAGAGTTTTTAGTGCTTTCTCTACTTGTGACTCATCTGGCCAGAGTTTTTTGATTGCGTTCTCAGTTAACGATTCATTCTCACGCAGGGCTTGAACAATTGTGCCGCGGCACTTTCTATCGGTGCCATGCCAGTCTTGTGATTTGCGCACTAGATCAGTTTTTGGATAACCATTCTTTCGCCAATTACATTGACCGATTACTGGGCATTGTTCACAAATCGGGTTTTTAGATGTGCAGACGAGTGCACCAAGTTCCATCGTCGCAGCAGCCCATATGTGAGCATTCTTTGGGGGCTGCAGAGCAAGGCGCGAGGCTTTCTCTCTAGTTGTTGGTGCTGGCTTTGGATGTTCATTTCCATCAATGATGCGGGTTAGTAACCGCCTAATATTCACATCCATCACAAGGGTTTGTTGTTCAAAAGCAAAAGCGCCAATTGCAGCGGCGGTGTATTCACCGATGCCAGGAAGAGTTTGTAGGGTGGCAGGATCCTCTGGGACTTGATTATCAAAGTCTTCAGCAATGATTTGTGCTGCAGCATGTAGTCGAAGGGCGCGACGTGGATAGCCAAGGCGTCCCCACGCTGTAATAACTTGGGCCGGTGATGCTTTCGCTAAATCTTTAGGAGTTGGCCAGCGCTTCATCCACTCATCCCATTTAGGTAGAACACGGTTGACTGGAGTTTGTTGCAACATGTATTCACTGACCATCACACCCCAAGGCGTGGTGTTTCGCCAAGGCAGATCGCGTTTGTTTTTCTTAAACCAGGAAACTATCGGTTTTTCTAACTGGTTCATTC
>CANKXJ010000074.1 GCA_947487595.1 Actinomycetota bacterium | reverse complement strand
TGATGAATTTGTAGCTCTTGGCTATCCAGTATTAGTTGGAGGTTCTCGCAAACGCTTTCTTGGGGGAGATAATCCCGATGAGCGCGAAGCAGCAACTATCGAGCTAACTAAACGCCTATCCACATCGGGCATTTGGGGAGTTAGAGTTCACTCTGTGAAAGCACACAAGGAAGTTCTTAGCTCATGAGTGATCAGATATTTCTAACCGGCATTGCAGGTTTTGGATATCACGGTCTCTTTGATCACGAACGCAAAAATGGTCAGGATTTCTTTGTAGACGTTGCATTAACCGTGGATTTAGCCGCTGCATCTAAAAGCGATGAAATCCATGACACAGTCAATTACGCCGAGATTACAAGCTTAGTTGTCAGACATATAACTTCAGACCCAGTTAATTTAATTGAGAAATTGGCTGGTCGTATTGCTGATCAGATCCTTGCAGACCATGTGAAAGTTTCAGTAGCTACGATCACAGTTCATAAGCCACAAGCTCCGGTGGATGCAGTTCTTAAAGATATTGCCGTGCAGATCACACGTAAGCGATGAAGGCAGTTATTGCACTTGGTGCAAATATTGGAAATCCGAAAGAGAATCTAGATCTTGCCGTTGCGCTATTAAGAGAAGCTACTGATTTTCAAAGTGTTTCTTCTTATTACTCCACCGCACCTGTTGGTGGGCCAGAACAACCTGATTATCTCAATGCAATCTGCATCGTTGAAAGTGATTTACCAGCAATAGATTTGCTCTCACTTTTGCACGGCATTGAAAAATCCATGGGCAGGGAAAGAATTGAACGGTGGGGCCCACGAACAATTGATTTAGATCTCATTCAATACGGATCTCTATTAAGTAAAAGTGAAGAGTTAGAACTGCCACATCCGCGGGCGCATGAGCGCCGCTTTGTTTTAGAGCCTTGGTTTGAAATAGAACCCGATGCCATCCTGCTTACACATGGGAAAATAAGCCAGCTTTTGGAGCAATTGCCTAAGTAACCCTAAACTTGTCTTATCTCGCCCGGTACCTGAAAGGACTGGAGCCACACGATGACTGTATTAGTGCCAACTATGGGTGCCTTGCATAAAGGCCACCAAGCGTTGATCAAACGTGCTCGCAGTGTGAGTAAAGAAGTTGTAGTCAGTATTTTTATTAATCCACTTCAATTTGAAAATTCAGATGATTTTAAAAACTATCCACGCAGTCCTGAAAGAGATATTCAATTAGCAACTTTGGCTGGAGCCACAGAAGTGTGGATGCCTGAGTATGAAGAGATATACCCAACTGAGATTAAGAAGTTAAGTGCAGGCCAGCTAGGCACACTCTATGAAGGTCAATCTCGCCCTGATCACTTTGATGGCGTTGTAACAGTTGTTAATCGCTTATTTGAGATTGTTAAACCAGAGATGGCCGTATTTGGGGAAAAAGATTTTCAACAACTAGTAATCATTCAAGCAATGAAGGGCGCTGTAGAAATTGTTGGCGTGCCGACTGTGCGCGAGTTTGATGGCCTTGCCCTTTCATCGCGCAATGTTCGACTCAGCGAACAAGGTCGCGCAAGTGCCAATGTCATTCAGCGAGCTTTAGCGGCAGCTCATCTAGCTCCAAGTGTTGTTATCGCGCAAGAGATTATTGATTCAACACTTGCAACTGAAGCTGGGTTTAAAAAGGATTATGCAGCGATTATCGATGAAGATTCATTTGAAGTAGCTACAGATCAAACACGTCACAAAAGAGCGATTATTGCGGGTTGGATAGATGGAGTTCGCTTAATTGACAATATGAAAATGGGAGAGGGGCGTTAAGTGTTACTAACTGTTGATGTAGGAAATACCAATACCGTACTGGGAGTTTTTAAAGGTGATGAGTTAGTGCGCTCATGGCGTGTGAAAACAGATCCGCGCAGCACAGCAGATGAGCTGTGGTTGCAATACCGCTCCCTTGTCGATGGTTATGAAGTCACTGGTCTGTCAGTGTGTTCAACTGTGCCTGCAACTTTGCGTGAGCTGCGCTCCATGATCGATGATTATTTCTCAGATATCAGAGTCACAATTGTTGAACCTGGAATCAAAACAGGTGTGCCACTTCTAGTTGATAATCCAAAGGAAATTGGCGCTGATCGAATCGTAAATACCTTAGCCGCACACACTCTTTACGGTGGTCCAGCAATTGTGGTCGATTTTGGTACGTCAACTAATTTGGATGTTGTTTCACCCAAAGGTGAGTTCTTAGGAGGCGCACTCGCTCCTGGAATTGAGATCTCTGTTGATGCTCTAGCTGCTCGCGCTGCCCAACTTCGCAAAGTTGAATTAGTACGCCCTAAAAACGTTATTGGCAAAAATACAGTTGAAGCTCTTCAATCGGGAACGATCTTTGGATTTGCTGGACAAGTGGATGGATTGGTCGATCGCATTACAGCCGAACTTCTTGAAAGCTATTCACAGGCACCAACAGTCATCGCTACAGGTGGTTTAGCCCCGCTGATGATTGGCGTTTCTGAAACTATCGAGCATCATGAGCCAGATTTAACGCTCATAGGCCTTCGTTTAATTCACGAACGAAATGCCTAACTCGGTAGACTTCGCCTCATTATGAGCACAGAGAACACACCTGTTGAAGAGGATCTGCCAGAGCAGCTTCGCATTCGCCGTGAAAAGCGTGCATCGCTACTAGAAGGTGGAATTGAGCCATATCCAGTCTCTGTGCCAAGAACTAAAACCTTAAAAGAAGTACGTGAAAAGTATTCAGCCCTTGAAATCGATGTTGCAACAGGTGATATCGAATCCTTAACTGGTCGCATTATTTTTAAGCGCGACACTGGAAAACTTTGCTTTGCAACTCTTCGTGAAGGCGATGGCACTGAACTTCAAGCTATGTTCTCACTTGATAAAATCGGTCAAGAGTCAATCGATTCCTGGAAATCAGATATTGATTTAGGTGACATCGTTTCTGTTACTGGCGAAATCATCACATCAAAGCGCGGTGAACTCTCTATTCTTGCTAACTCATGGAAGATAGCTTCTAAATCACTTCGCCCGCTTCCCAATGATCACAAACCGATGTCAGAGGAGACACGTGTGCGCATGCGCTACGTCGATCTCATTGTTCGTCCAGAGGCCCGTGAAAATGCCCGCTTGCGTCCTGCCGTGATGCGTTCTTTGCGTGAAACTTTCCATAACCAAAACTTCATCGAAGTTGAAACACCTATGTTGCAGGTTATGCATGGTGGGGCTACTGCTCGTCCATTCAAGTCTTTCTCTAACGCCTACGACATGGATCTTTACTTACGTATTGCCCCAGAGTTATTTTTAAAGCGCTGTGTGGTTGGTGGAATAGAGCGCGTATTTGAGATTAACCGAAACTTTCGCAATGAAGGCGCTGACTCGTCACACTCACCAGAGTTTGCGATGATCGAGAGCTATCAGGCATACGGAGATTGGCGCAGCATCGCTGACTTAACTCGTGAGCTAGTTCAAAACGCTGCCACGGCAGTTGCAGGTTCACATGTTGTTACACACCACGATGGCCGTCGAGCAGATCTAGGTGGAAAGTGGCGGGAAATATCCCTATATGAGGCTATCTCTGAAGGTGTTGGCCAGAGTGTTACGGCGCTAACGCCTCTTGCTGAGTTAAAAACTATTGCAACAAAGCTTGGCATAAAGATTGATCCAAAGTGGATTACGGGCAAGTTAGCTGAAGAAATCTTCGAGCATGTTGCTAAAGATCAGTTAATTGCACCTACTTTTGTTATGGGCTTCCCAGTTGATACATCTCCACTTGTTCGTGCACATCGTGATATTCCTGGCGTTGCTGAAAAATGGGATCTCTATATTGATGGTTTTGAATTAGCAACTGGTTACTCAGAGTTAATTGATCCAGTTATTCAGAGAGATCGCTTAATTGAGCAGGCCACACTTGGTTCTAAGGGTGATCTTGAAGCAATGCAAGTGGATGAAGATTTCTTACGTGCAATGGAGTTTGGAATGCCACCTATGGGTGGAATGGGAATGGGTGTTGATCGTTTGTTGATGGCCCTGACTGGACTTGGGATTCGCGAAACTATTTTGTTCCCATTAGTAAAGCCTGAGGTTGAATAA
>CANKXJ010000073.1 GCA_947487595.1 Actinomycetota bacterium | reverse complement strand
TGAGCGCGAACTCATGGTTTCCTCTTTATCTCCACACCTAGTTAAGCCAGTTGGATTCTTATTTCCGCTGACAGAAAAATTCAAAGAACGCACATACGTTGGTGCAGGTCTTGCACTCTATGACGCACTTCGTGGTTTCCAACGTGCCCTTCCTTGGCACAAACACATTGGTCAAAAGCAGATTAATGAGATTGCACCATCTTTGCGCCCGGATTTAATTACTGGAGCAATTAAGTATTTTGATGCACAAGTTGATGATGCTCGGCACACAATGACTATCGCGCGCACAGCTGCCCGCCATGGCGCAGTGATTGCAACACGAGTGAGCGCGCAATCTCTTTTGCGTCAAGGCAAGCGCGTTGTAGGAGTGAAAGCTAAAGATTTAGTCTCAGGAAAAACTATTAACATCACTTCAACAGCAACAGTCATGTGTGCCGGCGTTTGGAGTGACGAGCTGCATGCAAAGTTTGAATTAAAGCCAGGCTATGGCGTGACCATGAGTAAGGGTGTTCATATCGTTCTACCAGGCTCAGCAATTAAATCTAACGCTGGAATTATTCTCAAGACTCCGGTTTCAGTCTTGTTCTTGATTCCTTGGGGAGATAAGTGGATCGTTGGAACTACCGATACTCCATACACCGGAGATCGAGCAGAGCCTTTAGCTAGTCGCGAAGATGTTCAATACATTTTGGATCAAGCCAATCGCGTACTCTCTCCTAAATTAGATGTTTCTCAAATTATTGGTGTGTATGCAGGCTTGCGACCATTGGTTGCAAATAACAAGGACTCTGCAACAACCAAACTCTCTCGCGAACACACAGTTGATCGACCAGCGCCAGGATTTGTGAGTATTGCCGGTGGTAAATACACCACCTATCGAGTGATGGCTAAAGATGCAATTGATCGCGCAGTCATTGAACTTCGCGCCATTAAGCCTGAGTCTGTAACAGAAAAGCTCCCACTAGTGGGGGCCGATGGTTACTTTGCATTAGCCCAACAAGTAGAGCGCTTAAGTGAAACCAGTGGCCTAGATACCCAAACCATTACTCACTTGCTAGATCGCTATGGCTCAATGATTAGTGAAGTTCTTGCACTTATCGAAGCGAACCCAAAGCTGGCTACCAAAGTGGATAAAGATCTGCTTTATATAAAAGCTGAGATTGAATATGCGGCAAGTTATGAAGGAGCTCGAACGGTTGATGATGTTATTTCGCGCCGAACTCGGATTGCCTTTGAGGCAAGTGATCACGGTGTGTACTTAGCCGATGAGATTGCCGCCCTTATTGCGCCAGTGCTTGGGTGGAGTGCAAAAGAGCAAAAAGCTTCCGTTGCTGCCTATGAGGAACTTGTGGATCGTGAGCTTGAGGCACTTGATCAACTATTAGAAGAGCAGGAAAGCGTTAGTTCTTAATTTGATTCGTACAACCATTTACTGAAGGTTTTTTCGTTGGCTTCTTGGTTGGCTCTGGTGTAGGTATTGGCCCTTGAACCACGGTGAAAGTTACTGCTTGAGAGCTTTGCGCATGTGTTTGTGACACATCTGTATAAACAATGTTTCCGCTATATGTGCCGGCCGGAACACCCTTGATCGCCAAAGTCCACTCACCACTTGTGGCGCGCAAAACAGTTTGAATCGGCTTGGTTTGTGGCATAGTTGCAGCGTCAAAGACAAGTTTTACCGCACCAGTCACAACAGGTGTTGAGTCAGGCCGCGTGACAGTTGTTTTAAAGGTCACCAATTTGTTTGTTGTGCTGGCCGATTGTGCATTGATAACCATCTGAGTCGGCTCATTATTTGGCATCAAATCTACTAATGCCGGTGCCCAACTGCCCTTAGAGAGATTGAGGAAATCCGATGCACTTCCTCTGAAGATATTGAGATCCAGTCGAGTTCCTGGCACACCATATTTAGGTGCAATTCCACAGGATGTGTATTGCCAGATAGTCCATTGCGAATCACAGTTAGCGCCAGTCCATGAGTGAACAAAGCAACCGCCAGCTTTAATACCTGGTTGATTGATGGGATTAAAGGGATCGATTGCATACTGTGCAAGCCAGAGAGGATATTGGGATAATGCGGCGCTCTTATTCATTGAACTCTCTAGAAAGTTTGAATAGGAATAAATGATTGGAGTTCTCCCAGTCTTTTCTTTGAGAATTCCTAAGAATGTTTCTGCCCATAAAGTCACTGCAGCGCGAGTGGCATATTTCTGGCACGCGCCAGAAGAAGATACGCGCACACACTTATTCTCGAGATCGAGGGCATAGGAAAGATCTCTTTCGGTGTAACCACCGATAGCAGCTAATCTCCACAACACTTTTTGGGCTTGGGCAGTTGCATCGCGGATGATTCCTGCTGAATCACTGACATCGGGCAAAATCGCATAGTGATAAAAACCGGTATAGAGACCAGCTGCTTGTGCTGCAGCGTGATCCATAATGAGGTACTTAAGTGCAAGTGCATCTGCTTCATCTCGAGTGTCAGAGGCCTTAATCATGACAAAGCGAAGTCCAGAGGCATAAGCAACTGAGAAATCAATAGCTTTGTCATTTGGATGTTGCCATCTACTCACATCGGCCCCATGAATGCGACCACCAGGACCTAAGGATTCAACAACCAAAGAAGGATCAGTACTTGAAATCTGTGGCAGTTTCTTCATCGTGATTGTGCGAATAGGGGAGTTTATTATTTTGCCTGAGACATTTACTTGAGCGCGATACTTAACAGGAATATCAAATGAAGTTGCAACGGCCACAATTTTCCACGTTCCAGCTTTTGTGGTCTTAGTCATAAAACGCGTGGTCTTCCAAGCACCTGAGGTATTACCTTGGATTTTAACGCTCAAGCCTGAACGAGCCGGCTTAATGGTGCCGTAGAAAGTGACAACTGAATCTGTCGCCGATGGTGTTTGTCTTAAGGAAAGAGTAAGTGAGCTTGCCGCTGCCTGAACTTGTGGCACATCAACTAGCAAAAGCGTCAGCGCTATAGCTGTGACTGCAGCACGGACCCTCATCGCTCACTTATTTCAACATCAATAGCCAGCACAGACTTAATCGTTTCAATGAGAATTTGCTGTTGCTTCAATCGAGTATCTGAGAATTCATGAGAGCTTGAAAGTTTACGGGCATCTGAAAAATCTAAAGTAAGGGTCCTGCCATCAAATTCAGCCAAGCGCGCATCAAAGAAAGCTAGCCATGAAATTCGATCTACTTCTAGAACTGCATCGAGGACTTCGTTCCATCGATGACGTATTTCTTGCAGTTCCATAGGCGCAAACTTTACCGATTAACTCTGCGCTATTAGTGGTGTGGCGCGCCTAACCATCGAAAATACTCACCAACAAGTTGGACTCGCATATTCATATTTGCATCTGGTTGCACATTCAACTCCTGTGCCACTCGTGAAATTACTTGTTCCACAGATTTCTCACTCACATAACGGGTGCGTCCTATTTGGGCATTAGTCATTCCGTCAGCAACTAATCGCAGAACTTCGGCTTGAGTGTTAGTCAAATGGGCCATCAACGCCAGAATGCCTTGCTCTTGAAATGAAGCATTACCGTTAATCCATACCACCTTGTGCTTTTCAACGGCCGAGATCTTTGATTCAGTGATGGCGGTGCACAAAACAGTGAAATCTACGATTGATTTCTTTATTAATATCTTTGCTCCGACTGGAACGTCATCATTGGATTCACCCATCAGGCGAAGATCTGAACAACTGTTGAGGATAACGATTCCAATGTTTTGATTTATTTTACGCATGTTAACAGCGATTTTTACGGCAGATATGCCCACAATATTCATATCAAGTAAAATTACATCTGGTTGCAATCGTCGAAGTAAATTGATTGCAACGTTCTCACTCTTAGCTTCTCCAATCACATCAATCTCATGTAAGCGTAAAGCAGCAACCAATGTGGACATTTCAAAAGCATCGTCAACTACAACTAATACGCGATTGTTCATATCTTCAAGGTTAAACCTAAAGTAGATAATTACTCCGACATAAAGAGATTACTTAATCAATTGAGAGATGGCACTAGAAATATGTGCTGTCATGATTTATCAGAAATGGGGCTATCCCTAGATGCACTCTTTGCAGCATCTTTGGTGGCTAGATATTGCGGAGTTAAATCTTAGATCTATCAAGTGGGGCGGGTCGGGCTCGAACCGACGACGACAGAATTATGAGTTCTGGGCTCTAACCAACT
>CANKXJ010000072.1 GCA_947487595.1 Actinomycetota bacterium | reverse complement strand
ATTAATTGCAGGTGAGCCCGAGCCGCGCAACCAAGGCGAACTTCTTAAATTTGCACTCAACCGTTTAGGTAAGACGGTTTATGAGGCCCACCATGTTCAGGTAAAACTTGGGGATAATGAATTAATCAATGATTTGTATTGGAATGTTG
Organism: Actinomycetota bacterium; assembly: GCA_947487595.1. Classification (GTDB taxonomy): domain Bacteria; phylum Actinomycetota; class Actinomycetes; order Nanopelagicales; family Nanopelagicaceae; genus Planktophila. Next base: position 4,066 of record CANKXJ010000072.1, on the reverse strand, counting down.
GTCCAGGAGATCGCATCGGCATTGTGGGCATTAATGGCGCGGGTAAAACAACGCTCATGAAGGTTCTGGTGGGTGAAATCCAACCGACGGCGGGAAAACTTGTAACTGGAATTACCGTTAAAGCCGCATTCCTTACGCAGCATCTAGATGAGCTAGATCCAACGTGGCGAGTATTAGAAGCAGTTGAAAAAGTTGCTAACCGTGTTGAAATCGGTGGGGGACGTGAACTATCAGCTTCACAACTCTGTGAGCGCTTAGGTTTTGACCGTGAATCACAATGGACTCCGGTTGGGGACTTATCTGGTGGTGAAAAACGACGCCTACAACTTACGCGTTTACTGATGGATAGTCCCAATGTTTTATTACTTGATGAGCCAACAAATGACTTTGATATTGAAACCCTGACTGAACTTGAAGATTTGCTTGATGGCTACGGCGGAACTTTGATTGTTATTTCTCACGATAGATATTTCTTAGAGCGTGTGTGTGATCGTTTTGTTGGTTTGTTGGGGGATAAGAATGTGAGAGATCTTCCACGAGGAGTAGATGAGTACTTAGAGCTTCGTCATGAAGCCTTACAGCCTGATGTCAGCGCACCCAAAGAGAAGAAAACTTCTAGCGCCGCTGAGGAGCGCCAACTCAAAAAGGACAGAGTCCGCCTTGAGCGCCAGATGGAAAAAGCTGATTCTCAGATACTTGAACTAGAGGGTGAACAAGAAGGAGCATCATTTGATGCCGACCGTTTGCATGAAATTACCAATGAGTTAGCACAGTTGCGTGGTGAAAAAAATAGACTCGAGGAAGAATGGCTTCAGGTCACGGTTTTACTAGAAGGATAAGTTAAAATCCTCGACATGAGCCAAATATCGCATGTAGTTGAATCAATCCTCTTTCGTTCTCGCTTTCTTCTCGCCCCTCTCTATTTGGGGTTAGTTGGCGCACTAGCTCTCTTGGGATACCGCTTTGTTATTGAATTTATTCACTTAGCTGAAAAAATCGGAGATGCAACACCTCAGAGCTTTACCCTAGATTTACTCGCACTTTTGGATTTAACGTTGCTTGCTAACCTCATTTTGATGGTTATCTTTGCCGGGTATGAAAACTTCGTTTCCCGCATCGATGTTGCATCTGAATCAAAAGATCGCCCTCATTGGATGGGAACTATTGATTTTAGCGGTCTGAAAATTAAGTTAATTGGTTCACTAGTAGCGATTTCAGTGATTGAGCTACTCAAAGACTTTATTGAGCTTTCTGGTCAGGATGAAGTTGGTGGCGGAACTAAATGGCGAATCGCCATTCACCTTACATTTGTGGCCTCAGGCGTTTTATTTGCGCTCATGGATTGGATCGCTGACAAGCGAGAATTTAGCGGTACTCACGCTTAAAAGTTCACACCAGGTCTACCACTCGTCCACTAGTAATTTACCGTCCGTTTTAGCACCATAATCCATCATTCTCCCAAACCTCTATTTAGGAATGGGAAAAATGAAGATCACTAAGTCGATCATCGCTGGCACAGCGGTTGTAACAGCTGTTGCATTTGCAGCTACAGCATTTGGTTTAGGCGCAAAGCCTGTTTATGTTCTTTCAAAAAACGCAGCTGTTGATATCAAAGCTATCGCAACTGTAGGCGACCAAGTCACAGGCACAATGGTCCGCGGTATTCCAGATGGAATGGGCGCTTATGACAATGGCCGTGGCGGAATTTCACTTCTATCTGTTCACGAAGTCTCAACTACTAACGCTTTTGCATTAAAGGGTAAGTCTTCAACAGCTCCATGGGGAACTTCAATCACTAAGTTTACAGTCAGCAAGAATACAAAGGCTGTTACAAGTGTTCAGAACTTCATGCAGAAGGTTAACTTCTACAACTACACAACTGGTAAGTACCAGGAGACTCCAGCAGGTGCTGCACCAGTTGGTGCAACAGCAGGATTCTTTGACTGGGGCATCAGCCGTTTCTGTTCAGCAACATATGCTGCAGCTGGAACATTCATTCACAACGGTGTTGGTTACGAAGGTGGATTGTTCTTGTCAGGTGAAGAAACAGGCGATGAGTCTCGTGGATTTGCATTCGATGAAGAAGGAACTGGATACCAGCTTCCACGCATGGGAATGATGTCGTTTGAAAACATCATGCCTTCACTAAAGCCAGGTGCTAATACTGTTGTAATCGCCTCAGAAGATGGATCAGCAACAGATAGCCAGCTATATGTTTACGCAGGAAAGAAGCAGTCAACAGGTACTGCAATTGATAAGGCAGGCCTTACAAACGGTGATCTTCATGTAATGAATATCCCAACGGTAAAGAGCGATAACTTGTTCCGTACGACAGTAGGAAAGAACAAGAAGATGCCGGCCGAGTTTGTAAAGGTTGACTGGAATACAACAACAGCGTTATTTGCTAAGGAATCCCGCGAAAAGGGAACCGGTATGGCGCGCGTTGAAGACGGTCACTGGGATCCAAGCAATCCAAATGTATTTTACTTTGTGACAACAGAGTCAAATAAGGATCCAATTGCGACCGCTCCAAATCCAGCTACACCAACTGTGAGCCGTGACGGTGGCGCTCTATGGCGTTTAACTTTCAAGGATGCACAAAACCCAGCAGCAGGTGCAGAGATTGAAATGCTTCTAAACGGTGGAGAGTCTGTGTACATGTCAAAGCCTGACAACATCACTGTTACAGAAGATGGCAAGTATGTACTCATGCAGGAAGATCCAGGCAACAACGCATTACTAGCTCGTATCGTTGCTTACCGCGTATCAGATTCAAAGCTAGCTGTAGTTGCGCAATTTGATGCAAACAAGTTCTTGAAGGGTGCATCAGAATTCATAACTGAAGACGAAGAGTCATCTGGAATTATTGATGCAACCAAGTTGCTCGCAAAGCCGGGAGATACAAACTCTTACTTCTTCTTCAACGCACAGATTCACGCACCAGGTGCGATTGTTGCACGTCCAGATCTAGCAGGCCGTAGTGCTGCTAAGAAGGCAGCAATCAATACTGCAACAGTTGAAGGTGGTCAGTTCTACATCATGACAATCTCAGATTGGGATGCAGTCTTTAAAGGATAAATATAAATAAGTTAAAGCCGGGCGGGCTACGAGGGTCTCGCCCGGCTTTTGCTTTTCTTGATAACCTCGCACAATGCGATTAGATCTTCTAGCTGCGCTTTCAGGCTTAATGATTGCCTTGCAGGCGCGTGCAAATGGTGAGCTCTCACATCGACTCAATAATGGTTTAGAGGCAGCCCTAGTTTCTTTTGGTTCAGGGTTAATCATTATTGCGGTGATTGCCGCCTTTAATCCAGCAATAAAGGAAGGCATAAGGAATCTACGTGCTGCTGTTGCTAACAAAGAGATTGCACGATGGAAATTACTTGCTGGGGCTTTAGGTGGAGGTTTTGTTGCAATTCAAACGCATATAGTTCCGCTCATTGGTGTTGCAATCTATTCAGTGGCATCAATTGCAGGTCAAACAGCAATGTCCTTAGTTGTGGATCGAATTGGCCTTACCGGTGGTGGGAAAAAACTAATCTCTAAACGTCGGGTTGCAGCAGCTGTATTAACTGTTTTAGCTGTCTTTGTTTCAGTCTTTGACCGAATTGATGCCAAGAATCTTTCACTTTTTGCTGTGATGTTGGGCTGTATAGCTGGTGCGGTGGTAAGCGTGCAACGAGCACTTAATGGTCAGATCAATGAGCATTCGCACCAGAGTTTTACCACATCACTACTTAACTTCATCACAGGAACATCTCTACTTGTGATTCTCATTCTTGGCGGGGTTCTCATCGGTAAAATCGAATTGGTTCCACTACCTGTGGGTCCGTGGTGGATCTACACCGGTGGAACTATTGGTGTCATTTATATTGCTTTCACATCAATAATTGTGCAGCACCTAGGGGTTTTAACCTTCACGCTCTTTAGTGTTGGCGGGCAACTAGTCGGATCATTAGTAATTGACTTGATATCACCAACAAATGGAGTGAATGTAAGTGCTTATCTTGTAACTGGAATTGTTATGACGTACTTAGGTGTTATCGCCGGTGGCGTAAGTAGTTCA
>CANKXJ010000071.1 GCA_947487595.1 Actinomycetota bacterium | reverse complement strand
TCTAAGGCCTCATTTCCGATCAGGGGACCTAGTAGTTACCCTTGGCGCTATGAGTTCACTGAGAGATTCGGCACCACTTCTAGATGCCTACCTTTCTTACTTTGAAACCAAGCGCACACCTTTCACAATCCCAGGTCACAAGCAGAGGGCTTCACGCCTAGATGCTGGGCTAGGGGCGGTCGTTGATGGTGATACACCTTTATATGGTGGTTTAGATGAGATCAAATTAACCAACCAGGTTCTAAAGAAAGCTGAAGCGTTAGCTGCCACATTATGGAAAGCTGACTTCGCTCGCTTTTCAACAGGTGGTTCCACTCATGCCAATCAAGCAATGATTTTGGCTCTGGGTAAACCTGGAGACAAAGTTGCTCTCTCTCGCACCGCACACCGCTCAATTCTTAGCGCACTTGTATTAGCCGGCCTAGAACCCATCTGGTTATCACCGCAAATTGATGTAGCAACGGGTGTGCCAACAGGTATTTCTGTTGCTGAATTTGAAAAAGTATTAAATCAAAAACCAATCGCTCTACTGCTTACTGAACCAGGTTATTTAGGTACTTTGTCAGATTTAGGCGCACTGGTTAAAAGTGCACACTCACATTCAATTCCAGTCATCGTCGATGCCGCATGGGGTGGTCACTTTGGTTTCTCACCATTAACACCCCAGCATTGCTTGCAGTTGGGTGCAGATGCACTCATTACTAGTGTGCACAAAGCTCTTCCCGGTTACAGCGCTTCAGCACTTCTTCTTGCCCAAGGAAAACTTCTTAACCTTGATCGCATTGAACAAAGCTTTGAAACAACTCACACCACTTCACCTGCAGGTGCTCCCCTGGCATCTATTGATGGCTGCAGGGCTTTGCTGCAAACTCGTGGGGAAGAGTTGATTTCTCAACTAGTTAAAAACGTTGAGAGCTTTAAGACAAAGGTCCAGGTAAATTTCGATCTACCGATCTTTTTAAGCACCAGTGATTTTGCCCCAAGCCGCTTTGACCCAGCCAAGATTGTTCTGCGAGCTAATCAATTAGGTGCATCCGGGGTTGAGATTGAGAAGAAATTACAAGCTCAGGGCATCCGCGTTGAGATGGCAGATAGTGACACTGTTGTCTTCATTGCAACTTTGGCTGATTCAATTGAAGAGTTTGATCAATTAGCCGATGTTCTTGTCTCAATTCTTAAATCTCTTCAATCCTCACCCCGCCCAACGGCAACATCATTGAGCTGGTCAGTAGTGCCAACGGTTGCAATCTCCATGCGAGATGCCTACTTTGCCGATACCGAGATGGTTGCTGCCAAAGGTTGTGTGGGCCGAATTTCAGCTGACTTAATCGCTCCCTATCCACCAGGCGTTGCCGTGGTGGCACCAGGTGAAGTTCTGACCGCGCAGATTCTTGATGGTTTGGCGACAACGAAGAAGGCTGGCGTGCGCATCGCTTATGCCACCGATCCTTCTCTTGCCACCTACCGTGTTACTAGAAATTAACTTTGACCCGATAGCATCTGTGGCATGTCCGATACAAAAACTTGGCAGTCCCGCGCACTTGATCTAAAGCCCCAATCACAGATCTTCATCGATGGAAAATACGTTGATGCTGCCAGTGGAAAGACATTTGAGAACTACTCACCTAGTGATGGTCACTTGATTTGTAATGTGGCATCTGGTGATAGCGAAGACATTAAACGCGCAGTTGCATCAGCTAAGAAGGCTTTCGACTCTGGTATCTGGAGTGAGATGAATCCGCGCGATAAGAAAGCGATTATGTTGCGCTGGGCTCAATTATTAAATGAAAACCGAGAAGAATTAGCTCTGCTTGAAGCAATTGACACAGGACGCCCCATTAGCGATGCCCTAAGTGTGGATGCACCTAACTCTGCTCGCGTAATCCAGTGGTATGCAGAAACTATTGATAAGACATACGATGAAATTGCACCAGCACCGCGCAACGCCCTAGCAATGGTCACACGTGAACCTCTTGGTGTTATTGGCGCAGTTGTTCCTTGGAACTATCCCATGATGATTACTAGTTGGAAATTAGGACCAGCGTTGGCCATGGGTAACACCATTGTTGTGAAACCTGCAGAAAACTCATCTTTAAGTGCGCTTAAAATGGCAGAGCTGGCAGTTGCAGCAGGCTTACCTGCTGGAGTATTTAATGTTGTTCCAGGTCTTGGGGCTGAAGCAGGACAAGCACTTGCACGCCACATGGATGTTGCAAAGATCGCATTCACAGGAAGCGGTCCAACTGGTCGCAAAATGATGCAATATGCCGCTGAATCAAATATGAAACAGGTTTCACTTGAACTCGGTGGCAAGAGTCCACAAGTTGTTCTCAACGACTGCACAGACCTTGAAGCAGCTGCTTCAACTATTGCCTGGGCTATTTATTACAACGCAGGTCAGACATGTAATGCGGGCTCACGCATCATCGTTGAAAAAGGTGTGAAAGAGGAGTTATTTGAACATTTGCATAAGTTCTTAGAGAGCTTTGTTGTTGGAAATCAATTTGATCCAGCAACCCAGATGGCAGGTCTTGTTTCTGAACTTCAACGTGATCGTGTGAACGCTTACTTGGACCTTGTTGGCCAAGATGGAGAAAGGCTTGTCTTTGGTGGAGAAAAAACTTCGGGTAAAGATCTACTAATAAAGCCAACATTAATTGACAACGTCAAACCAGGTTCACGTCTTGCTCAAGAAGAAATCTTCGGACCAGTCCTAGTTGCTATCGATGCAAAAGATGAAGCAGAGGCTTTGCAGTTAGCTAACGGAACTGAATATGGTCTTGCCGCTTCGGTGTGGACGAATAACGTTGCGCGAGCACATAAGTTTGCTCGCAAACTCCGCGCAGGAACTGTCTGGGTCAATACCTTTGACATGCTTGATGTCATCACACCATTTGGTGGCTTTGGCTCTTCAGGCAATGGCCGCGATAAGTCTCTCCATGCCCTAGATGCCTATAGCGCGCTTAAAACTACCTGGGTGGATTTAAATTAATTCCTAGCCCTAAAAGTTTCACAATATGAACCAACCCTTGCAACTGGATGAACACTCAGATTTCACCTCGCCTTTTTGCTAGCCCCACCATTAGCCAAGGGTTAGTCTTTCTCTCATCGGAGTAAGGCGTAATTTCTAAGGGGTTAGCAAGTGAAAATGAAGGCAGCGGTTCTAGATGGGATCGGTTCAAAGTTTGAAGTTCGCGAAGTTGAACTCGATAAGCCAAAATCTGGAGAACTCCTTGTAAAAGTTGCAGCAAGTGGATTGTGCGCAAGTGATTTAAATGCTGTCGATGGTAAGCGCAAGCTTGTTCCATTTCCTGCAGTCATTGGTCATGAAGCAGCTGGTGTAGTTGTTGAGGTTGGTCCTGATGTAACAGGAGTTGTTGCTGGCGATCACGTCATTATGTCTATCGTTCCTAACTGTGGAACTTGTGAATATTGTGCAAGTGGTCGCCCAAATTATTGTTCTACAGCTGGAAATGCGATGTCAGTTGGCGGATTATTTGATGGCACATCACGGCTCTCCCACAATGGAGAAAAACTCAATCACTTTTTAACTGTTGCCTCTTTTGCTGAATATGTTGTTGTTCCAGTTTCTGGCGCAGTCGTTATTCCTAAAGAGATGCCACTTGATCGTGCAGCGTTAATTAGTTGCGCAGTCCTTACTGGCTACGGCGCAGTCATTAACACAGCCAAAGTTAAGCCAGGTTCAACTGTTGCAATCTTTGGTTGCGGCGGAGTTGGATTAAATATTGTGCAAGGCGCACGTATGGCCGGTGCAACAACGATTATTGCTGTTGATGTAACACAGGAAAAACTTGATTTAGCTAAAAAGGTGGGTGCTACTCATGTCATCAATGGTGCAACTAGTGATCCTGTGGCAATGGTGAAGGAAATCTGTGGCGGTGTGAACTATGCCTTTGAAGCCTTAGGGCGAGAGAGCACCATTCAGCAGGCTTGGGGCACCGTCGGCGTGGATGGAACGCTCATTTTGGTTGGCCTTATGAAGAATGGTGCCACCATCACGCTTGATGCCGGTCCTTTTGTTAATGAACAGTCGATTAAGGGTTGCTACTTTGGCTCAGCAAACCTGAGAAAAGATGTACCAGCGTTAGTAAAAAGTTATCTAAATGGCGAACTATTCCTAGACGAGCTCATATCTGAGCGGATAGGTTTAGAGGGCCTTAACTCAGCCTTTGATCGTTTAAGGGCTGGCGAGGGGGCGCGAAACGTATTGGTCTTTGACT
>CANKXJ010000070.1 GCA_947487595.1 Actinomycetota bacterium | reverse complement strand
AGAGCGCATCAGCGTGGTTGGCGATTGCTAGTGAATCTGTTAGAGCTCTCACTCCCACGCCAATACCGCCACCAATAACAACTAGAAAAGAACCGCCTGTAACTGCAGTGGCATTTGCAGTAATGAGAGATTTTGCATCAATGAGCAATGGCAACCCAGCAGAAAGGGCTGCAAGGATTAAACGGTTGATTCCAAATGCAATGAGAACAACGGCAGTTAATGCAACGCCAGTTGTCCCACTAAAAACAAAAAGGGCAACTATTAATAAGTTGGCACTGCGAGCAAGGTTTGCAAAAAATAATGCACGCTGGCGTGAAACACGGTCCAGAATCGTTCCAACAAATGGGCCAACGATTGAATACGGCAGTAAAACAACGGCAAAGCCAAGGGCAGCGTTTAATGCGTTGGCTTGGCGTTCAGGAGAGAAGAGAACAAAAGAAGCCAAAGCGCTTTGGAAGATGCCATCGGTGGCTTGACCTGTCCAACGGATTGCAAGCAAGCGGGAGAACCTAGGGTGTCTGAGTAAACCAAGGAAACTCATAATGAAGAGCGTACTGGCTTAATTAGGTTTATTCTTAACCCTAATGAAATCTCAACGTTCGTTCATCGACTATTCACTCGACAAGCGCGCCACTTTAATGGCCCTCTTTCGTGGTGTTGTTGATGCGTGCGACGCGGATCCGTACTTGATGCGGGCGGCAAAGTGGCATGGGGAGAAAGTTGGGCGCAGCTGCCCGGTGTGTAAGAAGAACGAACTTGTTGAACTGCGCTATTCATTTGGTGAACAGTTAGGCCAGTACTCAGGTCGTATTAAGAATGTTCAAGAGTTAACGCAGATGGAAAGCGAGTTTGGAGAGTTTCGCGTCTATATCGTTGAGGTGTGTAGAGGATGTTCATGGAATCACCTGTGCGCCTCATTCATTTTAGGTGATGGCCACGAACGCAAGGCGCCTCGCAAGGTACGTACCTTGGAGGACGAGGATTACGCCACAAGGTAGCCTTAAGTAATGCGTAAGTTCCTGATCAGATCAGCTGTCTTTCTAGGCGGCTTTGGCTTTATTGCTGGATCTGTTCTTTTTGCTTTGGCTTACTTCACTGTAGATATTCCTGATGCAAATGCATATGTGAATTCACAGTCAACGATTATTCAATATTCAAATGGCGAAGAAATCGGTCGCGTAGGAACTCAGAACCGCCAAATTGTTCCGCTAGCAAAGATTCCACTTAACGTGCGCCATGCAGTTCTGGCCGCAGAAGATCGTGGTTTTTATTCCAACCGAGCCTTCTCTGTTACAGGCATTTTGCGTGCAGTTGTTAACAACTTAAAGGGTGGTTCACTGCAGGGCGGTTCAACCATCACGCAGCAATATGCAAAGACAGCGTTTTTAACACCAAGTCGAACGATTCAAAGAAAAATCAAAGAGTTAGTTATCGCTATTAAGTTAGAGAATCAACTCTCTAAAGATCAAATCTTTGAAAGTTATTTGAATACTATTTACTTTGGTCGTGGCTCTTATGGTGTTATGACAGCATCCCAGCAGTATTTCAACCGTAACGTGGATCAACTAACAAATTCGCAAGCTGCAGTCATCGCATCTATTTTGCGCTCTCCTGGTTTATATGACCCAGCATTTAAAGAAGGAAACCTAGAACGTGTGCAAGCACGATTTGAATACGTCAAAGAGGGGATGATTGAAGCTGGTTGGTTAGATGAAGAGGGCGCAGCAAAGATGAAGTTCCCAACAGTTGCACCACGTTCCACATCAGGCCAGCTCAGCGGACCTAAGGGTCACATCATCGAAGCTGTTACTAAAGAGTTAGCTAAATTAGGTTTTACCCAAGATCAACTTCTAGTTGGTGGCCTAGTTATCAAAACAACGCTCGATCAAAAGGCCCAACAATCTGCAGTTGATGCAGTTAATAAGTTTTATCCTTCTAATGCCCCAGAGAACTTACGTATTGGTTTAGTAGCAATTAGGCCGGGAACCGGTGAAATCGTGGCACTTTATGGTGGCCGGGATTACTTACAGCGCCAACTCAGTGATGCAACACAATCTATTGCCCTGGCTGGTTCTACATTTAAACCTTTCGCAATAGTTGCAGCCCTTGAACAAGGCATTCCTTTAACTTCGATGTGGAACGGTGATTCACCACAAGTATTTGATGATCTAGGAAAGCCATACATTGTTTCTAACTATGGTGATGAAGGTTGGGGCCAAGTTGATCTCATGTATGCAACTAAGCACTCCATCAACACAATCTTTGTTCCACTAGGAATTAAAGTGGGTCCAGCTGCAGTTGTTGATGTCGCACGGCGTGCAGGTATCCCTGAATCAGTTGCAATGATTCCAACACCTTCTGTTGTTCTAGGTGTTGCAAGTCCGCGCGTCATTGATGTTGCAAATGCATATGCAACTTTTGCTGCTCAAGGAATCAAATCAAGACCCTATTTAGTTACCCAAGTAATTGGCTCCAACAAAGGTGTTTTGTATGAAGGCAAGCAAGAGACACAGGAAGTATTTAGTAAAGAAGTGATGGCCGATTTAACCTACGCTCTCAAAGGAACAATTACTGGTGGAACAGGTGCTGCAGCCTTAGCCCTTGGTCGTCCAGCTGCAGGTAAGACTGGAACATCTCAGTCCAACGCCTCTGCCTGGTTTAGCGCCTACACACCACAGCTAGCAGCATCGGTTGCTTTGTTTCGCGATAGCGCATCTGAATCCTTAAATGGAATAGGTGGATTGACCTCTGTAACAGGTGGAACGTTCCCAGCCAGAATTTGGACCGCTTTTATGAAAGGTGCACTTAAGGGCGAACCAATGATGGAGTTCCCCGCACCTTCAAATATCGGTGGCCTTGAACCAGTTGTTATCACTTCGGGTGGAAAGCAAACCCGCACCCCATAATGGCAATGCGCACGAGGGCATTACTAGCGTTAGCTATTTTTGCCGCACTGCTCTCTTTTACTAAGTTTTCACAGTGCCAGGAGACCAACTGGGCCACGCCAGATCAATATATTCACGCCTGTTATAGCGACCTTCCCTCTCTTTTTGGTGAGCGCGGAATGGCCGATAACACATGGCCCTATGCAAGTGATACCAACGCAGTTGAATACCCAGTACTTACTGGGTTAGTTATGTATGCAACTTCTTTCGTTGCCCACTCACCTATTTCCTACTTTAATTTCAACGCATTTCTATTAGCGCTGCTCTTTATTGGGCTTGTATTTATCGTTTATAGGATAAAACCTGAGTTCACCTACCTTGTTCCCGTTGCACCAGCAATGATTGCCTCCCTCTATATCAACTGGGATCTTTGGGCAATTGCCACGATGATGCTGGCTATTTACTGGTTTGATAGAAAGCAATACTTGTATAGCTCCATTGCACTTGCAGTCTCAATTTCAACTAAGTTCTTACCAATATTCCTACTTCTACCAATTATCTTCATTCTCTGGCGCTCTAATCAAATAAGAGAGATGTTCAAATATGCTGCCATCACTGTTGCTATCTGGTTGGCCATTAATCTTCCCTTTGCACTAACAACACCAACTGGGTGGTGGCGTTTCTATAAACTTAATATGGAGCGCGATGCTGACTGGGGTTCGCTGTGGTTGGCCTTTAGTCAATTAGGTTTAGGCTTAGCGAATTTGAATTATCTAGCTATTTTATTGTTACTCATTGGATTAACTGCCTTTATAATATTTCTCTTTGAAGTAAAGAACACGCCAACCCTTGCTTCAGTTGCATTTATTGTTCTAGCTATCGTGATGGTAGCTAGCAAGGTGTATTCACCGCAATATGTCTTGTGGTTAACACCGCTGGCAGTTATTGCACTTACACATAAAAAAGATCTTCATGCTTTCTGGATCTGGCAGATCGCTGAAACTATCTATCACGTTGCAATCTGGCAGCACTTAGCTCTTTTCACCGGCGCAAAATTTGGTCTGCAGGAGGGCGGCTATGCCACCATCACGCTCATCCGCATCGCAGCCACCGTTTATCTGGCCTGGGTCCTCATAAAACGCGCTCTGGCAGCCAGAAATACACAGGGATCCCTGTTCGATTTACTCTTTGAGGCCTCTAAGCCTTACCCTTAACCTCCTTGAACCGGCCCCCTAGGTTGGATTAAGGAAAGTATTAACCCTCCTGTCACGGAAATACCGTGGCCGTCTTAGTCCAGAGGAGGTCGGGTTAACGCATGCGTCACTATGAACTTATGGTCATTCTTGATCCAGAACTTGAAGAACGCACAGTCACACCAAGCCTAGAAACATATCTCAAGATCAT
>CANKXJ010000069.1 GCA_947487595.1 Actinomycetota bacterium | reverse complement strand
TTTGTATCCGAGCTCTGCTAACTTTTTAGCATCTGCATCGTTGGTATTAATCAAGTTCTTCCTCCTTGAACTGAAGCACATGAACCGGACGATCCATGCAGCGGTTTTCCTAATGCGACAAGGGGAGTCGCGGTAGTATTTCTACTCCACAGTGTGACCCAATTGGAAGGGATTTTCTCAAAAATGTGCCGTCTTATGGGCTACGTGTCGCAGGCCGAATCCTCATTTCCCGCACAAGTGGGCAAAGATTTTGATGAATTCATAGCACTGTCCTCTGTTCACTGTGATGGCTGGGGAATCTCTACAAATGATAGAGCGCAAGCACATGTGGTGCTAGAGAAAAAAGTTGAAGCTGCTGCCCAGAGTGCAACTTTTCAAAAGGTAATTGCTGACAATGCAGCCGATGGAGCGTTACTACATCTTCGTTGGGCAACTAAAGGAATATCAATAAGTGAGAACAACACTCACCCATTTGTCTATGGAAACTATTCATTTATCCATAATGGATCAATTTTTCCACCAGATTGTTTTTCTGACTTTATTGATGAGAAGTTTAAGAAGTTATTAGTTGATGACTCAGATAGTGAGCGCTATTTCTATCTCATGATGACTCAGATAGAAAAGCTTGGCTTAGCCGATGGAATCAAAACTACTCTTGCGATAATTAAAGAACATGGAAAAACCACTTCACTCAATTTTATGCTCATGAATAATGAGAACTTTGCAGTTGGCAGCGAGCATGACTCTGCAAAGAAACCTGAGTGGGCCCCAGATGACTATTACGTCATCAAATACAAGAAGAATGCCGATGGGGTTCTCTTTGCTTCAAGTGGGTGGAACCAACCAGGCTGGAACACCTTAGAAAATCACCATGCTGCCATCATTAACCGTTCAACCTTTGAGATTGACGTAATCACCCTCTAATTTCCCCCGTTACGATAGGTGCATGACCCGCACCTATACCGTTGAAACTTACGGCTGCCAGATGAATGTGCATGATTCAGAGCGCATTGCCGGATTACTGGATGAAGCAGGCTTTATTCCAGTCGAGCCCGGTACACAGGCAGACATTGTTGTTTTCAATACATGCGCCGTGCGTGAAAATGCAGATAACAAATTGTATGGAAACTTATCTTTCTTAGCGCCTATCAAAAAAGCTAATCCCCACATGCAGATTGCTGTTGGGGGATGTCTTGCACAAAAAGATCAGGCAACAATTTTGAAAAAGGCACCATATGTCGATGTGGTCTTTGGAACTCACAATGTTGGCTCACTTCCGGTCTTACTTGAGCGAGCTCGAATAGAAGAGGAGTCTCAGATTGAGATTCTTGAATCCCTTGAGCATTTTCCATCAACGCTTCCTGCCCGACGCTTATCAGCATTTTCATCCTGGGTCTCAGTCTCGGTTGGGTGCAATAACACTTGCACTTTTTGCATTGTGCCAACTTTGCGTGGCATTGAAAAAGACCGAACATCGAAAGATATTTTAAGTGAGGTACGCGCTTTAGTTGATCAAGGCGTCATTGAGATTACTTTGTTGGGACAAAACGTGAACGCCTATGGTGTTGATTTTGGTGATCGAAGTGCATTCGCCAACTTACTCAAAGATTGTGGCGAGATTGATGGATTAGAGCGGGTGCGCTTCATGTCTCCACATCCACGTGATTTCACCGATGATGTGATTGAAGCTATGGCCATAACAGCTAATGTCATGCCACATCTACACATGCCCTTGCAATCTGGCTCCAATATTATTTTGCAAGCGATGCGACGCTCTTATCGCACCGATAGATATTTAGGGATTATTGATCGAGTTCGCAGCGCAATGCCACATGCCTCTATAACAACCGACATCATTGTTGGGTTCCCGGGTGAGACAGAAAGTGATTTCCAGGCAACTATGGATCTTTGTACAGAGGCACGCTTTGCTGCTGCATACACCTATCAATACTCAAAGCGTCCTGGAACACCCGCAGCGTCAATGCCCGATCAAGTTTCGGCAGAAGTTGTTGGTGAGCGCTATACGCGTTTGCATAATCATCAACAGGCAATTTCTCTATCTGTGAATCAAGAAGCAGTAGGTAAGAAATTCAAAGTATTAGTGGGCGATTACGAAGGCCGCAGAGATGAAGCACAGGAACGCATGACTGGGCGGAGTGAGGATTTCAGATTGGTTCACTTCTCAAACAGCGTCGAAGCACGCCCAGGAGATGAAGTAGAGGTATCAATTACTCAAGCTTCAGCCCACTATTTAATCGGAACTCCAGGGAAAGTTAGAGCCACACGCGGGGGTGATGCTCATGCAGCACGCACTGCAGAAAAGAAGAGTGCAGCGACATTACTAGGAATGCCGATGTTAAAAGTATGAAGTTGATTGTCATTTGCGGGGCAACTGCAACCGGAAAGAGCGATTTAGCAATTTCACTGGCTCAACACTTAGGCGCTGAAATCATTAATGCTGACTCGATGCAGATCTATAAAGGCATGGATATTGGTACCGCAAAACTTCCCGTGAGTGAGCGAGCAGGAATCACCCACCACATGCTCGATGTCTTGGAAGTCACGCAGGATTCAACGGTTGCTTGGTATCAAGAACAAGCACGTAATGCAGTAAGTGAAATCCATAGTCGCGGTAAAGATGTCATCGTCGTAGGTGGAACGGGGCTATACATCAAAGCAATTTTGGATGATCTGAATTTTCCAGATACCGATCCAGTAGTGCGTGCATCATTAGAAATTGAATTAGCAACTATCGGGTTAAATGCACTGTTTGAGCGCTTAGAAAAACTTGATCCAGCGGCAGCAATTGCTATTGATCGCGCTAACTCACGACGCGTGATTCGCGCGCTCGAGGTAATTGCAATTACTGGTAAACCTTTCACGGCAAATCTGCCACGGGAGGCAAGTACTCGTTATCCACATGCAGTGCAATTCGGTTTGGTAATGGACCGCGACCATTTAAGTGAGCGAATCAGTGAGCGCGTGGATCGAATGTGGGAGTTAGGCTTTGTTGAAGAAGTCGAACAACTACTCAAAGATGGAATTACTTCCGGTCGCACAGCACAATTAGCTCTTGGTTATTCACAACTCCTAGCGGTGAAGAATGGGCTATGGAGTGAAGAAGAAGCAAAAGAGGACACAAAGCGCGCCACACGCCAATATGCCCGCCGCCAAGAGACTTGGTTTTCGCGTGATGATCGAATTAAGTGGATATCACAAGCCCAGCCACGTCTAGAAACTGCACTCCAACATCTAGAGAAGATAAACTAGTGGCAATGATTGCAACGTATGGTCACGGGACTGAAAATGACTTTGTTCTCGTTTTTGACCCAAAAGATGAGCAATCCATAACTACTGCCCAGACCGCTGCCATTTGTAACCGCGAATCAGGGATTGGTGCAGATGGATTAATACGAATTATAAAGCGCGATGAGAAGTGGTTTATGGATTATCGCAACGCTGATGGCTCTTTGGCCGAAATGTGCGGCAATGGCATAAGAGTGATGGCTAGATATTTAGTGGAACGTGGCCATGTGCCTGAGGGCATTTTTGGAATTAACACACGTGATGGTATGAAGCATTTGCGGGTGCCAATGGATGGCGATATCTCTGTAAATATGGGCAAAGTCAGTGATGAAGAAGTCGCAATTACTGCAGCAAATAATGGACATATTTGGAATGGCTACAACATCAATGTTGGTAATCCACATGCAGTTGTATTTGTTGATGATATTGCTCAGGTAGGCGCTCTAGATGACGCTCCGATTGTTAGACCAAAAGACACTTATCCTGAAGGTGTAAACGTTGAGTTTGTTCAGATCACGGGAGATAACGAAGTAACGATGCGGGTATTTGAAAGAGGAAGTGGTGAAACGCGCTCATGTGGCACAGGAACATGCGCTGTTGCACTTGCTGCATCTCTTCATACAAAGCAACGACTTCCAGCACATTGGATTATTAATCCACCAGGGGGACGTCTAGAAGTTTCTATTGATGGACACTCCAATGCCACATTAATTGGTCCAGCAGTTCTGGTTAAAGATGTAGATATTTCGGAGTTTCTACTTGCCTGATAAAGACTTTGATGACGAGTTTGAAGCTCTACTTGCTGAAAGCGCTCGAGTTGCCGCTGAATACGATGCCAGCGATGAGGATGAGCTAGTAGATCCGACCCAGGAACTCTCAGAGCGTCATTCATTAAGACGAGTAAAAGGTTTTTCTACACAGCTTCAAGATATTACTGAGGTTGAAAATCGTGAATTACAACTTGAAAAAGTTGTTTTAGTAGGTGTGTGGA
>CANKXJ010000068.1 GCA_947487595.1 Actinomycetota bacterium | reverse complement strand
GCTTTAAATTCAGCCATTGCAGGCTTAGCGGTGCGATCTGGGAAAACCATTCCATCACAGCAGAAGTTGCCATCATGCTTCTTCTCACCGTAGTCACCGCCATAAGCGTTGCGCTTTGATCCGTCCGGCATTGTTTGAACTGGACCGTGATCCCAGAACTCCCAGATGAATCCGCCTTGCAGACCTTTAGTTGTTTCAATAACTTCCCAATACTCAGCCAGAGTTCCATTGCTATTGCCCATAGCGTGGGAGTACTCGCACATAATCAATGGACGATCTGCTTTGGCAGAAGTTGCATACTCTTTAATTGCAGTTACTGCTGGATACATCGGACAAATAACATCAGTGAGTGAATGTGAACCCATCCAGTTACCGCGAATACCACCTTCATAGTGAAGTGGACGTGATGGATCAAAGCTTCGAGCAAATGCGGCAGCTGCTTCATGGTTGGTTCCAGCACCTGATTCATTTCCAAGTGACCACATGATTGCTGCAGGGTGGTGAATATCGCGCTGAATCATTCTGCCCACTCGATCAACGAATGCAGCTAAGTACTTTGCATCATCACAGATAGATGCAATGAATGCATGAGATTCAATATTTGCTTCACCGATCACATAGAAACCAAGCTCGTCACAGAGATCTAGGAAAGCTGCATCGTTGGGATAGTGAGATGTGCGAACGGCGTTGAAGTTCCAACGCTTGAGTTCTAGTAAGTCTTCACGCATATCTTCACGAGTGAGTGCGCGACCTGTGTAACGGTTGAAATCGTGGCGGTTAACGCCATAGAACATCACAGGTTGGCCATTAACTAAGAAGTCCTGGCCCTTTACTTCAACTGATCTAAAGCCAATTTTTTGTTGTGAGACTTCAACGATGTTGCCATCAGGATCGATGAGTTCAACGTGGAGGGTGTAGAGATGAGGCGATTCTGCTGACCAGGCTTTAACTTTAGGAATGCGGGTATTTAGATGGATTTTGCCCGCTGGCCATGGTTCATTTTCCAAAATAGCTTTCTTGGCATCTTCTGGCATATTGCCATGCCAAAACTTTCCATGGAAATACTCATCACTTCTAGCCTTTAACTCTTCAGCGCGTTCAGTCCATTTAGGGGATTGGAAAGTCTTGAGCGTTGATTCAAGATTTGCCGCTTTAACTTTTGGAAGCTCTTGAATGGATGCACGCAGGGTGTAGTTGTGCGTTGAGATGTTATCGATTGAGGCGATGTGTGCACGGATATCTAGTGTGCCTGTGGTGCGATCTTTTTCAAGACCTGCAGTTGTGTAGAAGCGCTCAATGAAAACCTTGTTAGTTGCAAAGAGTTTTACTGAGCGGGTAATTCCACCATGCCACCATTGGTCTTGGTCCTCAATGAAAGTTGCATCAGACCATTTTGTAACATCAATGCGCACAACATTGTTGCCGCGCTTAACAAAGCTTGTAACATCAAATTCAGCTGCAAGACGTGAGTCTTTAGTAAGTCCAACCTCAACGCCGTTAATGAATACAACTGCTACAGATTCATAACCACCAATGTGCAAAACAATGCGCTTGCCCATCCATCCTTCAGGTAGATCAAAATCTCGCTCATATACACCATGCGGATTTTCTTCTGGAACAAAAGGTGGTTGTTCTTCAAATGGCATTTGAGTGTTTGTGTAGATGGGTTTATCGAAAAACACATTACTTTCTTCTTGCATCGTCCATAAACCAGGAACTGGAATTGATGCCCACTTGCGACCTAATGGATCACGAGGAGAGCGAAGAAGTTGAAAGCGCCATGTTCCATCGAGATTAATTTTTTCTAGATGTTCGATGTTAAGCATCGGTAGACGATTTAATGAAGTTGTTTCTGGGCTCATCCAGTAATTCATCATCATGGGTGCAAGTCTGCCATTGAGCCTAGATTGGCACCTAATCGCCCTTGATTAGCCTGATAGTCTTAGTCCGGACACTTAGAGTTCACGAAACAAGGACACAATTTCCCTATGAAGCTTCAACACATCACCGACCGCGAAATTAGTTGGCTTTCATTTAACCAGCGGGTCTTGGAGTTGGCTGAAGATCCAACGGTGCCTCTTCTAGAGCGTGTGCGCTTCCTTGCAATTTTCTCTTCAAATCTTGATGAGTTCTTTATGGTTCGTGTGGCAACCTTGATGAGTAAGTTAGAAAACGGAGTAACAGCAGCAAATGTTGCTGGCATTACTCCAATGGAGTTGATGAAACAAGTTTCTCTTCGCACAAATGCTTTGATGGAGCGTCAGTCAAAGGTGTATCACAAGGAGATTGAACCTTTACTAAAGAAGCAAGGAATCGAATTTCTTCACTGGGATCAGCTCGATGAAACTGAGCGCGGCTATGTTACCAAGTTATTTCACGACAGAATCTTTCCAGTATTAACTCCATTAGCTGTTGATCCTTCTCACCCATTTCCTTATATTTCAGGCTTATCACTGAACTTAGGTGTCATTGTTAAGAACCCAGCTTCACAAGAAGAGTTCTTTGCCCGCGTTAAGGTGCCGGAGATTTTGCCACGCTTTATTGCAACGGCTAAGACAGGCTCAACTAGATTCTTATCATTAGAGGATTTGATTGCTATTCACCTTCAGGAACTCTTTCCTGGAATGATTATTCAGGATTACTACACATTTCGCATTACCCGAAATCAGGATATGGATTTAGATGAAGAAGAGTCAGAGGACATTTTGACATCTATTGAACAAGAGCTTGCTCGTCGCCGATTTGGTCCACCAGTGCGTTTGGAAATTGAAAGTGAAGTCGATGAGAATTTGGTGACTCGGCTATCTGAAGAGTTAAAGATTAATCCAGAAAACGTGATTCATGTTTCTGCACCCCTTGATTTAACTTCACTCAACAAAATTGCAGATCTTGATTTTCCTGAGTTGAAGTTTGATCGATTTAGATCAAGAACTGCCAAAGCACTTGCTGAAGTAGATCAAGAAGATCCAGACCTGTTTTTTGCAGCTATTCGCCAAGGTGAGATATTGCTCCACCACCCCTATGAATCCTTCACTTCTTCAGTGGTGCAGTTCCTACAAAATGCTGCCCAAGATCCACAGACCTTGGCGATTAAGCAGACGCTTTATAGAACCTCAGGTGATTCACCAATTATTGAAGCTCTGATCGAAGCGGCAGAGGCTGGAAAGCAAGTACTTGCAGTGATTGAGATTCGTGCACGATTTGATGAACAAGCAAACGTGCGTTGGGCTAGAAAACTTGAAGCTGCAGGTGTGCACGTTGTTTATGGACTCATGGGTCTAAAGACACATGCCAAGCTCTCACTTGTTATCCGCGATGAAGCAAATGGATTGCGTCGATACTGTCACTTAGGCACAGGTAACTACAACCCGAAGACTGCCCGTATCTATGAAGATCTAGGAATTCTCAGTGCTGATCCAGAGTTAACTGAAGATCTCACAAAACTATTTAATCAACTCTCCGGCTTTGCTCCTCAATCAAAATATTCACGTTTACTAGTTGCACCTGCAACTCTACGTTCTGGAATTACTGAACGAATTGATCGTGAGATTAAGAACCATGAAGCTGGCAAGGCATCTGGAATTCAACTCAAACTCAATTCAATTCTTGATGAAGGCTTTGTTGCAAAACTCTATGAAGCATCTCAGGCTGGTGTGAAGATAGAGTTACTAGTCCGAGGGATTTGCGCCGTTCAGCCAGGCATCAAAGGAATTTCAGAGACCATTACTGTAAAATCAGTTCTTGGTCGTTTTCTAGAACACTCACGAATCTTCCATTTCACTAATGCCGGAGATCATGAGTATTGGATTGGTAGTGCCGACTTGATGGGACGCAATCTTGATCGCCGCGTGGAGAGTTTGGTGCGCATAGATAAGAAAGAACACCAACACCGTTTGCAAGAAATCCTAGATTTAGGTTTGAGCGCAGATAGTTCTAGCTGGCAACTCTCTGGAGTAGATTGGCTGCGAGTGAGCAAGAGCAATAAAGGTGAGGCTTTATTGGACGTGCACGCAGCCTTTATCCACACCTACTCAAAGGATCGCTAAATGAGCCCCGATAGAGAAGTCATTTATGCCGCCGGCGCAGTTCTTTGGCGCCAAGTAGGAAAGAAGAAGCTTGAGTTAGCGGTAATTCATCGTCCGCGTTATGACGATTGGTCATTACCAAAGGGAAAATTAGATCCCAATGAAACCATGATTGGCTGCGCATATCGCGAAGTTATGGAAGAGACAGGATACGCACCAATATTTGGTCCAGAAATTGGTGACGTGACATATGAAGTTGATGGTATAAGGAAGATTATTAAGTATTGGTCAGCTCAAGCCGTAGGGGAACCAA
>CANKXJ010000067.1 GCA_947487595.1 Actinomycetota bacterium | reverse complement strand
ACTGAAGGGTTTAAAGATTGTTGTGGACTGTGCAAACGGAGCATCTTCATTTGTTGCACCTGAGGCATATCGCAGAGCAGGCGCTGAAGTAGTTACCATCTTTAATCAACCTGATGGTTGGAACATTAATGATGATTGCGGTTCTACCCACCTTCATCAACTTCGTGCCGCAGTTCTTAAAGAAGGTGCCGATGTTGGTATCGCCCATGATGGTGATGCTGATCGTTGCTTAGCAATTGATGCTGCTGGAAATGAAATCGATGGTGACCATATTTTAACTTTGTTGGCCCGTGGTTTTAAAGCCCGTGGCAAGTTAAAGGCCAACACAGTTGTTGGCACAGTAATGAGCAATCTTGGTTTCATGCATGCAATGAAAGATGCAGGAATTGATGTTGTGACAACCCCTGTTGGTGATCGCTACGTTCTTGAGAACATGATTGCAAATGATTATTCATTAGGCGGAGAACAATCAGGTCATGTCATCATGCGCGATCTTGCAAATACCGGAGACGGTATTTTGACCGCGCTGCAACTGCTTCAGGAGGTTGTTCGCACGGGTAAGACCTTGCAAGAACTTGCAGCAACTATGGTGCGCTTCCCTCAAGTTTTAATCAATGTTAAAGATGTTAAGAAAGATAAGTTGGCAGGATCTGCAGTAATTAGCGCAGCAGTTAAATCTGCCGAAGCACGTTTGGCTGATAGCGGGCGTGTATTACTACGCGCATCTGGCACAGAACCTTTGGTAAGAGTCATGGTGGAAGCTGCCAGTGATAGCCTTGCCGAAGAAGTTGCGAGAGAACTTGCAGATATCGTAAAAAGCGAACTGGGGTAAGAAGCTATGTGCGGAATTGTGGGTTACAGCGGGCCACAATCTGCAGCAACGCCCTTAATCGAAGGTCTGCGTCGCCTTGAATACCGTGGCTATGACTCTGCTGGAATCGCACTTGGAACACCCGGCACACTCTTTATTGAAAAGAAAGCTGGGAAGCTTTCAAATCTTGAAGGATCTTTAGATACATCTCTTCCAGTAGTGCACTCTGGAATTGGTCACACACGCTGGGCAACACATGGCGGACCAACAGATGGCAACGCCCACCCTCATGTTGATAACGAAGGCAAGTTAGCGGTTATTCATAATGGAATTATTGAGAATTACTCAGAGCTTCGAAAAGAGTTAGAGGCTCGTGGACATAAGTTTTCTTCAGAAACAGATACAGAATCAGTTGCGCATTTGCTGAGTGATTTGCGCAAGAAGCACAATGGCGATCTATCTGCAGCAATGCGTGAAGCAGTTAAAGCGCTGAGAGGCTCATTCACCCTCCTTGCAATCCATGCAGATGCACCAGAGGTGGTTGTTGGTGTGCGCAGAAACTCACCATTAGTTGTTGGTTTAGGAAAAGGTGAGAACTTCATGGCCTCTGATGTTGCAGCCTTTATCGATTACACCAAGCGTGCGATTGAACTTGGTCAAGATGAAGTAGTCACAATGACTCCAACGTCGGTGAAAATTACCAATCTAGAAGGCAAGGCAGTGGCGCCTAAGGAGTATCAAATTACGTGGGATGCAAGTGCGGCGCAAAAGGGTGGTTTTACACACTTCATGCTCAAAGAAATCTTTGAACAACCAAAGGCAGTTGCCGATACTTTGATTGGTCGATTAAGTGATAACAAGCAAATAGTTCTAGATGAGCTGCGCATGAGCGCTGATGAGATCCGTGCACTCAAAAAAATAACTGTTATTGCTTGCGGTACTGCCTATCACGCAGGTTTAGTTGCTAAGTATGCAATTGAAAAGTGGGCAAAGATTCCAGTTGAGGTTGAGATTGCTAGTGAATTTAGATATCGCGATCCGATTATCGATGCTGGCACATTAGTTATCGCTATTTCACAATCAGGTGAAACGATGGACACATTGATGGCTGTGCGCCATGCCAAGGCTGCTGGTGGTCGAGTATTGGCGATTTGTAATACAAACTCTTCAACAATTCCACGTGAATCTGACGCAGTTTTGTATACCCATGCTGGTCCTGAGATTGCAGTAGCTTCTACTAAAGCGCTACTGACGCAGATGGTTGCGGTTTACTTAATTGGACTGCATTTAGCCCAAGTAAATGGAGCGCTTAAAGATGCTGAAGTAGAGAGTTTGTATAAAGAGCTACTGGAACTTCCTAGAAAGATTGAACAGATTCTAGAAACAGTAGAGCCGTTGCGCGCTCTTACTCGAAGCTTTGCTGAGAACAATATTGTCTTGTTCCTGGGTAGAAATATTGGATACCCAGTTGCACTCGAAGGTGCGCTGAAGTTAAAAGAGCTTGCTTACATTCATGCCGAAGGATTTGCTGGCGGAGAACTCAAGCATGGTCCGATTGCCTTAATTGATCAGGGCACACCAGTAATTGCAATCTTGCCTGCAGGACATGAACATGCGCTAGATGAAAAAATGCTCAGTAATATCCAAGAAGTGAAAGCACGTGGTGCTCGTGTCATTGTTATCGCTGAAGAAGGCGCACATGTTGAAGGCGCAGAGCACATTATTCGCATTCCAGTAGTTCCAGCTCTTTTCCAGCCAGTCTTGGCCACAGTGCCATTACAGGTCTTTGCATATGAGATGGCAGTTGCACGAGGCAATGACGTTGACCAACCTAGAAACTTGGCTAAATCAGTTACAGTTGAGTAAATGCAAACAGAAACTCAAAACCGAAGAAAACAGATGGATCGCGCATTGCGCTGGTCTTTATTGCTCTTTACGGGTTTTCTTTTAGTAACTCAGCAAGTACTCACTTTTGGCCCATTAGTTGGGTATGACAAGAAGATTAATAGTGATCCCAAACCACAGTTTGAAGGTTTTGCTGGATTCATTCTTCGCAGATTAGATGATTTAGGGCTACGTGGATTAACTGCAACTGTTTTAATCCTAGCCGCCTCTTTTATTGCTTATAAGTTCAAAACTTGGCGACCTTTGAACTTAGCTTTTCTTTCTTTAATACTGCTGAATTTAGTTGTAGGAACATCTAAATTAGTCTTAGGAAGAACTAAACCGCGTGATGGCTTCGATTTATTACATGCTGGTGGAATGTCTTATCCAAGCGGACATGCATCGAACGCTGTCTTATCCTGGGGGATTTTGGCTTACTTAATTTATAGATATGCAAAGGTGGATAGATACCAAGGCCGCCTTGCAAGTGCTGGAGTTATAACGATTTCATTAACTGTGTGCATCGTTTCACTCATTCGCCATACCCACTGGTTTACTGATTTATTGGGGGGCCTCTTTATTGGAAGTGCCTTACTTGTGGCAGTCATTGCAGTGGATCGCTACGTTCCCTCAAAGAGCCAACTGCACTAGGCTTAACTACATGATTGATGGAATCGGCATTGATGTCGTTGATATCGAGCGATTTAAATCCTCTTTAGAGCGAACTCCGGGATTACGTGAAAAGCTGTTCACAATCAATGAACAAACAAAACCAATCTATTCACTTGCCGCACGATTTGCAGCAAAAGAAGCGTTGGCTAAAGCTTTAAACGCTGGAAAAGGCCTTAGTTGGCATGAGGCTGAAGTGGTTAATTTAGAGAGCGGAAAGCCTGCCTTTCTATTTCGCGGTGAGATAGCTGATTTAGTAGATGGTGCGCATGTTCATCTTTCTCTTTCGCATGATGCCGGTATTGCATCTGCCATGGTGATTGTGGAGCGCACGTAATGCAACATCGCGCCGAAGTTCGTATTGACCTGCTTGCACTTGCTTCAAATATTTCAATTTTAAAAGCTACCTCCAAAACGGATCTGTTAGCAGTTGTTAAAGCAGATGCATATGGTCATGGGTTAGTTGAGATTGGACTGGCAGCAGAGAAAAGTGGTGCTGATTGGTTAGGCGTTGCATTGCTAGAAGAAGCAATTTCACTTCGCACTCACGGAGTTCGCATTCCTATTTTGGCATGGTTGGTTCCACCAGGATCAGATTTTGATTCAGCTGTAAAACATGACATCGATATAGCAGTTGCATCCCTTGGGACCTTAAAGGAAATTTCACAACTACCTAACAAGCCCCGTATTCATATTGAGGTCGATACAGGAATGACACGTGGTGGTTTTCTAGATGAGTGGGATGAGCTACTTAAAACAGATTTTTCTAAAGTCGAAGTTGTAGGAATCTTCTCGCACTTTGCACGAGCAGATGAAGCTGGGCAGCAGCAAAACCTTGATCAACTCAAAGATTTTAAGAAAAAGATTGAGCAGTTAAAAGTAGTTGGCGTTAATCCACCAATCAAGCATTTATCTAACTCAGCGGCCACCTTGCTAGATGGTGATTCCGCCTTTGACATGGTGCGCACAGGAATAGCAATGTATGGGTTGAGTCCAGATGTTAAATCTATGGGGGAGAGTAAGAAACTA
>CANKXJ010000066.1 GCA_947487595.1 Actinomycetota bacterium | reverse complement strand
AGCAAGGGCTGCCGTTTCTGTTACACGGATGAGTTCAAGGGCTAAGTTGCGATCTGGAATGGCCATTATTCGCGAGTAACTTTCGCACCCAAGCTCTGCAGCTGCTCGGCAAAATTTGGATAGCCACGATCAACGTGGAAAGCCTGATCAATGGTTGATTCACCTTCACTTACTAATGCAGCCAAAATTAATCCGGCACCAGCACGGATATCGTGAGCTTCAACTGGGGCCCCTGAAAGTTCTGGAACACCTTCAATAGAGGCGTGGTGGCCGTCAACTGAAATCTGAGCACCTAGACGGCTGAGCTCATTCACAAACATAAAGCGTGATTCAAAGACGTTTTCAGTTACTAATGAGTGCCCATCGGCGATGGAGTTAAGGGCAATAACCATGGGTAATAAATCTGTGGGAAAACCTGGGTAGGGAAGTGTTGCAACATCAATGGCCTGTGGACGAGCATCCATGCGCACTCGTATTCCATCGGCAGTTGTGGTGACAATTGCACCGGCTGATGCCAGCTTTTCTAAGGGTAATTCAAGATGTTCGGCGCGAGCTCCATGAATTGTTATGTCCCCACGTGTCATGGCAGCGGCAAAGGCCCATGTTCCTGTGATTATGCGATCTGGAATCGTTGCATGTGTAGTTGGTTTCAACTCGCTAACTCCAGTGATGATGATTGTTGGAGAACCTAAACCTTGAATGTTTGCACCCATTGAGATCAAGAACTCACCTAGATCTACTAAATCAGGTTCACGGGCTGCGTTATCAATTGTTGTGACACCCTTAGCTAAAACTGCGGCTGTCATAATGTTTTCTGTGGCACCAACACTTGGGAAATCTAGATCGATTACTGCCCCAGTTAATCCATTGGGTGCTTGGGCAACAACATAGCCATGTTCAATGTGGGCCTTGGCCCCTAGAGCTTCAAGTCCCTTAATATGAAAATCTAATCCGCGAGATCCAATTGCATCTCCGCCGGGCAGCGCAACTTCGGCTTCACCAACGCGTGCAACCAATGGTCCCAGGACGTTAATTGATGCACGCATTTTGCGCACTAAGTCATAATCGGCGCGATGTCCTGGAGTTTGTGGCACATCAATGCTTACTTGGGATTGGCCTTGAACTACTGTGCAACCAAGGCGAGTCAAAAGATCGGCCATGATCTCCACATCAGCGATTTCTGGCACATTAGTGATGGTGGTTTTGCCAGTGGCTAGAAGTGAGGCAGCCATAAGTTTTAGAACTGAGTTCTTGGCCCCGGAAATTGTGACCTCACCACGCAGCTGGGTACCTCCAATTACGCGGAAGCGGTCGTGAGATGCCATAGCCGCAGTCTACTTATAGGCTACGGGCATGGTTAATTTAACGCGCATTTACACCAAGACAGGCGATGATGGCACTACCTCCTTAGGAGACATGAGCCGAACATCTAAAAACGATCCACGTCTTGAAGCCTATGCAACCGTTGATGAAGGCAACTCTTCAATTGGAGTTGTACTTGCAACAGATGAATTACCAGCTGAGGTGCGCGCATTGTTAGTGCGAATCCAAAATGATCTTTTTGATGTTGGCGCAGATCTGTGCACGCCGGTTGTTGATGCACCTGCCTTTGAGCCATTGCGCGTATTGGAGTCTCAAGTTGTTTATCTAGAAGAACAGATTGATAAATTCAATTCAGGACTCGAATCATTGCGCTCTTTTGTTTTACCCTCGGGAACTCCTGCAGCAGCCCACCTTCATGTTGCCCGCACAGTAGTTCGTCGCGCAGAGCGCCGCACATGGGCAGCTATTCACGCATTCGGTGGAGGCGTTAATCCGCTCACTGCTAAATACCTCAACCGTTGTTCAGACTTACTCTTTGTTTTGGCACGTTATGCAAATAAAGAGATTGGCGACCAACTCTGGGTTCCAGGAGCCAATCGCTAATTTGTAGCTGATTTATAAGTAGTGCTTGGAATTTTCTCAGTAGCTGACTCTTTATGACAGATTGCTGAAATATTAGTCACTACATGTCGTAATTCAAGTGGCTCTTGACTAATGATCAAGATAGTTGTTATCTGTTTGCTAGTAGTTTTGCCTGCAAGAGTACGAATACTTCCAAAAGTTTTCAAGGTCTTATCAGTAGCAGAGGTTTCGCCAACAAGTTTTGCATTTACTTCCCACCACGTGCAGCCATCAAGAGAGGCTACTTGCACCGCTCCACATGAATACTTTTCACAGATTGCAACACCACCAACCTTTTGGGCTAACTGTGCTGTCAGAATCTTGCTATTTGACGCTGTTCCAACTAACTCTTTTGCATTTGGAATCTTTGCAAACACGTCACCATTTGCTTTAAATCCGCTCGGTGGCCATTTAGGTTTTGGTGATGGTGTGATAGTGATCTTTTTGCGAGGCTTCTTTTTAACTACTGCTTTCTTTGTTGCAGTGGCTTTAGCGCTAGCTTTTGGTGAGGCCGTGGGCTTAGCTGTGGTTTTTGCCGTTGGAGTAGGCGTAGCTTTTGTAGTTGCCGCATTCGATGGCAAAGCAGCTAATGCCATTAATAGCACAATAACTATGCCTAATGCGCGCTTAATCGCGATCCCACTTAAATTTGCGGACTGAGAAAAAGATTCCAATAACAAGCCAGAGAACAAGGATGAGGAATGTGCGACCGGTTTCCCAGGACTTTGCTACTTCTTGGGCAGCAAATGAATCTGGCAAAAATACTGAACGCATACCTTGTGTTAACCACTTCAAAGGAAATATCGCAGCAAGCTGCTGCATCCAAGTCGGCAGTTGAGTGAAAACAAAGAACACGCCACTAAAGAACTGCAAAATAATGACTATGGGTGAGACAACCGCTGATGCACCACGGCCACTTTTTGGCACAATCGAAAATGCGATACCAAGTGCGGTTGAGCATGCACTTCCAAGCAGTACGAGCCATATGAAAGTGATCCACTTACTTAGCTCCGTTGGCATTTCAACGCCAAAAAATAGTAGACCGAATCCAAAGAGAAGTGCGATTTGAATAATCATGCTTACTGCAATCAAGATTGCTTTGCCAATGAAATAACTAGAGGCTGGCATAGGTGTTCCACGCAAGCGCTTTAATCCACCCACATCGCGCTCCATGGGGATTGTGATGGCTAATGCTTGAAAACCAGTATTAACAAGTCCAGAAGCAATCATCCCTGCCACAAAGTACTGTGAAAAAGTCACGCCAGGAGCAATGGTGTCCTTGAAAACCGAACCAAAAATCGCTAACAAAATGACTGGGAACAAAAGTGTGAAGACAACTGATTCACGTTGGCGGGCAAACTGTCTTATCTCAAGTCCACCACGTCGAATACCTAAGTTAAGGGCGCTAGGAATCTTGTTCATGAACGCCCCCAATCATTTTTAAGTAGATATCTTCTAGCGAAGGCCTTGTAACAGAGAGCTCTGGAATTTCTCCGCCAAATTGTGTAGTCAGACGGGTAACAACTGAGGTTGGGTTATCACTCTCCTCAGTTTTTACTTGGCCACCATCACGCCAAGAGATAAGAGCCTTAGAAGTTGCGCGGCCACCAAGTTCGGCAGGTGTGGAGACCTCAATAATCAATCCATTGTTAATTACTGCCACACGATCGGCTAAGGCTTCAGCCTCATCTAAATAATGTGTTGTGAGCAAGATTGTTGTTCCATCTCCGCGCAGTTGCTCAATAAGAGCCCAAAATGCGCGTCGTGCCTCAGGATCAAAGCCTGTAGTTGGTTCATCAAGAAAGAGAAGTTCTGGACTGCCAATGATTCCCAAAGCAACATCTAGACGACGACGCTGGCCGCCTGAAAGATTGCGAATGAGCGCGCCAGTTTTATCCTCTAGGCCAACTGCAACAATTACTTCATCAATATCTCTTGGCTTTGAGTAGTAGCCACTGAAATGTTCAATGGTCTCGATAACAGTTAAATCACCAGCATCAGCTGCAGATTGCAAAACAATTCCAATGCGATCACGCCATTGGCGGGCAGCATGTCCCTGTGTTTGGGGATCAAAACCTAAGATAGAAATCTGGCCAGCATCACGGCTTCTAAATCCTTCGAGGATTTCAACTGTGGTGGTTTTGCCCGCGCCATTGGGGCCAAGCAAAGCGAAGATCTCACCGGCTGGAATTGATAGATCAACTCCACGCACTGCATGCACCTGGCCGTAGCTCTTTTTGAGACCTTTGACCTCGATTACATTCACGTTCAGATACTACTCCAGCATTTGATGTGAGAAAATATGGGCATGAGTCCGCGCAGAAATTACCCCAAAAACAAGCGGCCTAAAAGTGATGAGCGCGACATTTCCACCTCAAGTCAAACTATTGAGGAACATCATGAGGGAATGTACATAGTTCGCAAATTAACTGGATCCAGTTCTAACAAGCCATATCGCTGTCCAGGATGCGATCAGGTAATTCCAATGGCAACTCCTCACACTGTTGCCTGGTTAGAAGATGATGAAGAAAGTAGACGTCATTGGCACAACGCTTGTTGGACAAAGAAAGATAAGCGACGTCCTAATACTGAACGAACACGTAACGCACCGCGCTTTTAACCGAAGCGTCCCTTTAACCAACG
>CANKXJ010000065.1 GCA_947487595.1 Actinomycetota bacterium | reverse complement strand
CAGGTGAACCTGTATTTTCTGCCACACCAATACTGACATCTATGTTGATGTGTTGATTATCAATATCAAAGGGATAACTCAACGTTGCGCGCAGCGCCAGCGCCACATCCATTGAATGCTCGTATGCACCTTCAATTAACACACCGAATTCATCTCCTCCGAGACGCGCTAATAGTGCGCCGGAAGGTAGTGCACGCGCAAAGCGCATAGATACTTGTTGCAAAACTTTGTCTCCGGTTGCATGCCCATGCAGATCATTAACTGGTTTAAAACCATCAAGATCGAGCAATAATAACGAGCCATCTTTACCAACAAATTTTTCAATCTCACTAATAAGACGTCTGCGATTAGGCAGGCCCGTTAACTCATCTGTACGGGCCAAGATCCTTTCATGACCGATATTTCTTGCTTGCTTAAGTGCAATTGTCATACGTATAAATGCGAGCATTAAAGTGCTAACGGCTGGAATCAAAATAAAGGTTGGGAAGTATCCAGGCTTGATAGCGATTAATGCTAAAAGAGTGGCGCTTAAGAAAACAGAAAGTGCGATGAATATTGGGTTTACAGATGCTACAGATTCCTCATCTTTACCTGGGTGCCACGTACTCTCTGCAAGAAGCACTAAACCCAATAACCATCCATCATCAACTATTGAACCAAAAGAATAGATTCCATTGAGATGTTGCCAGAGGAAGAGAAAGTCCGTAAAAGTAAAGGCAATAGTGCCAGCACAAACAATTAACGATCTCTGCGACCATCCATGGGATGCAATCGTTGCCATTGTTAAGGAAATTAGAATTAAGTCACAGACTGGAAAAGTCAGAGCAAAAAGGGCATCACTTAACTTTCCTTCAAAATGTGGCAATACAGGTTTGAGCGCGAAGGCTGTTCCTAACACTCCAAGACCAAGTCCAACAATGGATGCATCAAAGATCTCTAGGACGGTTGATTTTCTGCTGGAGTTAATAAGGCGGGGCAGTGCGATGACAGCGAAAGGATAGAAAAGTAGATAAGCAGTATTTGAAATAAGTGAGCTCATTTCAGGTAAGGAATAGTAGGAAGCTGCACTAGCTAGAACAGATCCAAAAAGCCACAACGAAATAGCGGTGATGAGTAAAGGCTTCGAGAGTGGATCAGAAATTCTCTGCGCTATGGCAATAACAATGATTGCAAAGACAGGGATTGCGTTATAGAGGTAGAGCTCGACTAGTTTTGAACCATTAAAAGGTGAAAAATGAGTCAAGAAATGCACGAGCAGAAGTACTGGGCCAACTATGCGAAGAACTCGTATAGCCATCTTCATAATCTAGGTCAGGCAAAAACCGGGATTGAATAGGGAAAGCCCCGTTATTTCTAACGGGGCTTTTACCTACAGTTGTTTGGCTTTAGAAGCCCTTTGTACAGATGAGCTGTGCATTTGCCTTTGTATTGGCAACATCAGCTTTTAGCTGTGCTGGCTGAGTTGTAGCAGCTAACTTAGCGGCTTCTAGTTTGCGAATATTAAGAGTGATTTTGTTGACCTGTGATGTGTATAGACGGACAGCAGATGTCCAAGCAGAGACTGCAGAGGTGTAGGCCTTCTTATCTGCAGCACTCGTTGCTGCAGCAAGCTTTGCCTGCGCGGCAGTCAGGCGCAAATTAGTATCATCCACTTTCTTCTGTGTTTCAGCCTTATTTGCTATCTCAGTTGTAATTCCAAGTTCAATGACTGGAATTTGAGCAGTTAGATTTGTTGTGAGGACTATTGAATCCTTTTGTGACTTTACAAAAGCTGCAGCTGAATTGAGGCAGTCAAGTGAAAGCCAGGTCAATTTTGTACTTGTAGACAATGGATTTTTTGCACACTTGTACTTGCTGCCACTAACTGTCGTAGCTTGATTGAGCTTCTTGCAGGCAACACCATTTGAAATTTTGGGAGCTGCAGTGGCAGGGGTCGCAATCATGACGCCACCGGCGACGACAAGTGCGAGTGTGAGAGAAGCGAGTTTACGCATCAGAAAAACCTCCATTGGATATGGGCTAATGGTAGCCAGCCGGTACTTAAAAACTCCTGAGAACCCGCCCATGAACCCAATGAATTCACTGTGAGGTTAGTCAGGGATTACTTTTTGCGCTGTTTAATGCGAACGTTCATGCCAATTTTGCGTACTAATGGACGTGGGGCATTGCGCATAACAAAAGTGAGGAGTTGGTATTGCCAACCTGGAACGCTAACCGCTTTGCCAGCCAGGGCATCTTTCCAAGCGGTAGCAACAAGCTTGTCAGAGTTAAGCCACATGAATGCAGGCAGAGCTTTCATTGACATGCGCCCACGCTGGTGAAACTCAGTGCGCGTAAAGCCAGGGCAAAGCGCGCTAACTTTGACGTTCGTTGATGAAAGCTCGGTATGAAGTGATTCAGAGAGAACTGTCAGATAAGACTTTGAAGCACTATATGTTCCCCCTGCGATCCAGCCAGCAACTGATGAAACATTGATGATGACACCTTTATTGCGCTCCTTCATTCCAGGCAGTGCAATATGCATCAGGCGCATAGGAGTGCGCACAAGAACATCAAGCATTTGCTGTTCGATATCTAATTGACTCATCGTAAAGGCCTTATTGATTCCAAAGCCGGCATTATTGATAAGAACATCAATTCGATTATTTGCAATGAAATCTTCGATTGATTTACACCCAGCATCAGTTGCTAGATCTGCCTGAATTACTGTGGTTACTATCCCAAAGGTTGATTCAAGGCTTTTTGCTCGCTCTTGGAGTCTAGGTAAATCACGTGCAACTAAAACAATGTTGTAACCATTGTGTGCCAGCAGGCGTGTGAAGCTTTCTCCGATACCAACGGTTGCACCAGTTACTAAAGCCCACGATTGCATCTAAATCTCCTAGTTGACTCGTAGTTCGCCTAGTGCCCCGGCTGGAACAAATGGTGCGCGCGGTGCAATTGCATTCAATCTTTTATATGGCTCGTCTTGAGCAGGTCGTGAATCAATATCACCCTTATTAGGCCAGAAAGATAGTGCACGTTCTGCTTGTGCAGTAATTGTTAACGATGGATTCACACCTAGATTTGCAGTAATTGTTGAGCCATCAACAATATGAAGTGTTGGGTAGTTCCAAGCACGGTGGTAAGGATCAATTACTCCCTGGCTCGCATCACTTCCAATGACGCAGCCACCAACAAAGTGGGCGGTAAATGGCGCATCTATGAGATCGCCAACATGTCCACCTGCTACACCGCCATGCTTTTGTGCAATACGTCTAACCGCTTCATTAGCTGCCGGAATATAGGTGGCATTGGGATGCTCAGGGTCATTGGTGGAAGTTAAGCGCCAGCCAAAAATAGATTTCTTGCCACGAACAGTGACCGATGAGTCAACATTTTGCATCGTTAGAGCAATAACTGTTCGCTGACTCCAACGTCGCACATTCAAAATCTTTAGAAGAAGTTTTGGATCTGCCAAAAATTGCTTCCACCACTGCTTGCGCCGCTCTTGTGATGAGAAACCATCAGTCATGATGGTTTGCAGCAAGCCCATTAAATTAGAACCCTTGCCATAGCGCACTGGTTCAATGTGTGTATTTTCATCAGGGAAAAACGAAGAAGTAATGGCACTCCCATCGCTGTAGTCGATATCAGTATTTTGCATGAGGGCACCAGTCAAAGCTTCACTATTGGTTCTAGATAAATCACCCAAGCGATCAGAAAGTTCTGGTAATACTCGATCGTCCTTCATCTTATGGAGGAGTTTTTGTGTGTTAAATGTTCCAGCGGCAACAATCACATCTTTAGCGAAAAATACTGAGCCCTTTGCGCCTAACCAGTCATCAGTTTTTCGGGTTGAAATCTTCCACTCACCGTTAGGCAACTTCTCAATCTTTGTGGCAGTAGTCATTGGAAAAACTTGCGCGCCAGCTTTTTCAGCCAGACCTAAGTAGTTTTTAGGTAATGTGTTTTTTGCGTTATATCTGCATCCACTCATGCAAGCACCACACTGCATGCACCCGTTGCGATCAGGTCCAACACCACCAAAGAATGGATCTTTACTTGCAACACCTTTGCCATCACCAAAATAGATTCCAAGTGGAGCCATTTTGAAGGTGTGGCCTACGCCCATTTCTTCAGCCGCCTCTTTCATAGCTCTGTCGCTATTGGAAAAATAAGGGTTTTCTGTAACACCTAACATGCGACGGGCTTGGTCATACCAAGGTTCTAACTCTTCTTTCCAGTTAGTAATTGATGCCCATTGTTTATCAGTGAAGTATTGATCACCTGGCTGATACAAAGTGTTGGCATAGACCAAAGATCCGCCACCAACACCTGCGCCAGCTAAAACCAATACATCAGGCAACACGTGGATGCGTTGAATTCCATAGAGTCCAACTTTTGGAGCAAACAGGAATTTGCTTATTCGCCATGATGTTTTTGGGAAATCTTTATCTCGAAAGCGCTTTCCTGCCTCAAGAACAGCGACGCTATAACCCTTTTCACGTAGGCGCAGCGCAGACACGGAGCCACCAAAGCCGGATCCAATTACAACAACATCAAATGTTTTCTTCACGGATTTTCCATGTAGTTCCATAGGACTCAAGTGAATCTAAAAATGGCTTGGCATCAAACCATTCAGGGCCTGCAACTCCTTCAGGTTTCCAGATGCCTTTATGGATTAACTCCATTGCAATCACTGGATTTACCGCTGTTTGCCATACAACTGCTTGATCTCCGTATTCGGCCATAG
>CANKXJ010000064.1 GCA_947487595.1 Actinomycetota bacterium | reverse complement strand
AGATTTACCGGCTGAACAACGTGAATCAATGGAGTTAGAGCTAGCTGCAGAGCACGAGAAGATTTCAGGTGGTGTTACACGCGCAGTTGAGATAGGTGCTGTGGATGAAATTATCGAGCCTTCACTTACACGTAGTGCTTTAGCCAAAATTATTGCTAGCACGCCACATCGCCGTGGTGCCCACGGCAATATTCCGCTTTAGTTTGTATTAAAAGTTACAGAAACTGTGGCGCTAACAGTCTTGTTGATGGTGCTTGTGTCATAAGCACCATAATCTGCAGTCATTGTTGAGTCTGGGGTTGTGATCTGAATTGGGCCGGCTTTGACGTTTACCAATGAACCAAGTGATCCACCCACAGCCTTAGTCAGTGACTCAGCGCGAAGCTTTGCATCCTTCATCGCATCACTCATTAACTCTGGGCGAAGCTCTGGCAAGTTTGAGATGTAGTACTGAGGTCCATAGTTGTTGACGTTGATTCCAGTTCCCAGCAATGAACCAATCCCTTGGCTGAGCTTGGATACCAACTGCACATCCTTGGTACGCACTGTTACATCGCGAGATGCACGATAAGAGAGAATGCGGCCAGTTGAATTACCGTTGATGAATTCCTCATTAGCATAGGTAGATACTGCGCCAAGGGTGAGAGCATCTGCTGCTATGCCACCTTCTGTTAAATAAGAAGACAGGGCTGCAACATCTGCATCGACTTTCTTCACCGCAGCACCAACTGTTGGCGATGAAAGGTTGACAGAGAGAGTCCATACTGCATTATCTGCAACTGCACTTGTTTTGGCCGATCCTGTCACAGTAATTCCATTACCAGCACGTGTTGCAAAGCCTGTTCCAACTTGAGTTAATCCAACACCAAGTGCGAGCGCAATGATTACTGCTGAAATAATAATTGTTACTGCCTTGCGGCGCTCTACTGTGATAATCGGGGATTCATTTAGTTGGCTCATGCCTTTATTCTACCTAGTCAGATTGCGTGCAAGCGAGCGGTTTCGGCCATGCCAGCACCCCTAAATTTCTCTAACTGCGCATCCCAGGGCGTTCCCATCGCCAGAGCAAATCCTTCTCGCATTGAATCTTCATCAAAGGCGCTCTGCATCACTTTATGAATCACAAACTCATTCAGGAGCACACCACCGCTCAGATCAGTGACTGCTCTGTGAAGCCCAAGCTCTGGTGTGAAACGAAATAACTCTCCACCATTCTCATGTGCCTCTTGCACTTCAAAGTTTAAGTAATGCCAACTGCGCAATGTGCTCGCAATTTCCGCACCAGATCCTTGGCGCCCTTTGAATTGGCATTTAGCTTTGAAAGTTCCAACCAGCATATGTTGCGGTAACCAATTCAACTGCGCATCTGCACCAACGATATTTTGTATCGCCCAATCAATATGACGGCGCAGCGCAGATGGTGCTGAGTGAATAGTGAGTAAGCCCCGCACCGATAATTGGGCAGAAGGCGTGACAAGACGTTGCATACATTTCTCCTAGCAAGGGCGCCAAATGCGACCTTCCCCAGCTGCATTTGCTCTTACTAGTACCTCAATTGAACACCTCGCACGCTCAAACTGTCCAGCCCCACTTTAGGCATACGGGTCAGTAGGCGGTAGAGTTCACCTCAGTCGGACGCTTAATCAGTACCCGTTTCATGTAATACATATTCGGTATCGCTGGCGCAAGAGGAAGACCGTGATCCGAGGATTTCTCGGAACACCCACATATCGAAGGAAAAGTAAAAACATGGCAACAGGCACAGTTAAGTGGTTCAACTCTGAAAAGGGTTTCGGTTTCATTGCAGTTGATGGTGGCGGACAAGATGTATTCGTTCACTACTCAGCAATCCAAGGAAATGGTTACAAGTCCCTTGAAGAGGGTCAGGCAGTTTCATTTGAGGTCGTACAGGGTCCAAAGGGTCCTCAGGCTGATGCAGTTAATCCTGCCTAATTAAAACCGCTTTAAAAATAACCCTCACTGGCAACAGTGGGGGTTATTTATTTTGGTACAGGCGGAATTTCTCCAACTTTTAACTTACGTGCATTAACTTCCTTTACTGGAGATAAATCTTTTCCAGCCTTCCATGCATCTAAATATTTCCACGGCAATACTTCCCCGCGTCGAACCCACCACGTTTGAGGTGGGGTTGGCCACGAGATTCCAAAATGTAAATGTGGAGCAGTGCCTCGAGCACTTCCAGTTGCGCCAATAGTTCCGAGCAAACGTCCAGCCTTAACTACCACTCCAGGTTGAATGCTTGCCGGGATGGAACGCAGATGAGATCCGTAATAGCGAACACCATCTTCACCAATGATTGAAACATAGAGTCCACCGCGATCAATACCTAAATTAGTTTTTCCACTCCAACTATCTGTTCGATTTACTTCATCGACCACGCCATTAATGGGTGCCACAAACTTGCAACCAGTTTTGGCCAAAATATCGGTAGCTGCATAATCATGGTGAGCTTTGGCATAGTTGACTTCACAACCTGTCACTGGGAATACATAAATAGGTGCAGCCTGCGCAGGAGCGATACTAAATAATAAAAAGATAAGTGGTAATAATCGTTTAATCACGCCCCAAGGTTATAAGGCGACGACTAGATTCTCAGCGCTTTGCGGTCGAGTTTTGCTGTGACAATCATGTGGGGAACAGTTAATGCCCAGACAATGGTTAAAACAAACCAGAAAAATGATTTATCAACCTCGCCATAAATCCACAGTCCGGTAGCAAACACAAAACTGCCAATGAGGGCTGGTGTGCCAGGTAGGACTGCAGACCAGAAGGCCTTTAAGGCACGTGATTGTTCATAGTTACTCTGTGATTTGGGCAAAAGAAGAGTTAAGCGGGCCGTATGGCGCATCGCATGCCAGCATCCAAAATAAACCGCAAAAGCAATCAACGGTGGGGTCAGAACTGCCAAAGCTGCAAGTAAGAAGAGGTCAACAACATCTCGAAATCTCTTTGTGATCACAAGTGCTACCAGAGCCATAATAAAAAGAGCTAGAACAATAGATCTTAAGCCCTGATCAAAGCCTTGGTGCCAGTTAACTAAATTTGTATTCACTTGAGCAAGAGCGCTTGTACTCGCTGAGTTAATGAGAGGCAACACAACTGGGATTGAGCCAAAAGCTAAGACTACAAAAGGGGTAGGTAAGTGAGAACTAGTTTTTTCCTTCAGGCGATCTAATTCATTAAGAAAAGCACTGTCTCCCACCCCAAAATGAACCAGGCTCATTAAGACAACTAACTGAAATCCAAGAACATTCCACTTCAAGATTGCTAGAACTGCAGCACATGCAACTAATACATAGATAAAAATGAATGCAGTCATGATCTTTTTATTAGTTCGGGGCACAGTAACAAAATGATCTAGGGCGCCATGAGGAATTCCAACAGCGAGGGCAAAGAGGGCAATAGCTACTTGCCAGGTGAGATCTTTTGAACCTATCAACTGTGAGGCAATAAGTGAGGCCACAATTGCCATGGCAACAGCCACTGATGAGTACAAGCGCACTCTTTCAAATAGTTCTAGAGGAGTTTTCAAT
The DNA here is from genome assembly GCA_947487595.1 of Actinomycetota bacterium. GTDB lineage: Bacteria > Actinomycetota > Actinomycetes > Nanopelagicales > Nanopelagicaceae > Planktophila. The sequence goes on along the minus strand of CANKXJ010000064.1, from coordinate 1,188 downwards.
TCTCACTACGCTTTCTTCTTAGAAACCTGCATGACAGTATCAACTATCTCTATAGATTATGAGAGAATCGAGCATGTTGAAGTTGAGTTATTTAGCGATGCTAATTTTTACCGCAGCTGCATCCTTCTGGCTTGAAATCGCCTTCAAGGTGCATGTGCTGCGACGCATGAAGCGAGTTCTCCTAAGCCTTCTTCCCATTAGTCTGGGATTTTTAATCTGGGATGCCTATGCCATTGCTCAAGGTCATTGGTATTTCGATCAGAGGCAGGTCACCGGAATTAATGGGCCCTTTAACATTCCAATCGAGGAGATTCTCTTCTTCCTCATTATTCCAATAGCAGTTCTCATGACGCTAGAAGGTGTGGCCCGCCTTAAGCCGCAATGGAAGCATCCGGAACTGCGAAAATGATTTACTCCGACATTGTTATTGCTATTCTCATTTTCTCTGTGTTGTTAGATCTATTTGGGTTTAAGAACTCACTTCTAACAAGACCCATCTTCTGGTCCTCTTACGCAATTATTCTCCCCTTCCAATTGCTAACTAACTGGTGGCTCACCTCCCGAAATATCGTCATGTATGACCCAGAAGTAATTAGTGGCCTGCGCATCATGAGTGCACCCGTCGAAGATTTGATCTTTGGCTTTGCCCTCATCCTCAATGTCATGGGGATGTGGGAGTACTGGGGCACAAAAGGGGTGCAAAAAGATTGAGTAAAACTAGATATCCTTCTACCTAATTGTTTTAGGGGCGGTAGCTCAGTTGGTTAGAGCCCAGAACTCATAATTCTGTCGTCGTCGGTTCGAGCCCGACCCGCCCCACTTGATAGCTCTAAGACTTAACTCCGCAATATCTAGCCACCAAAGATGTTACAAAGAACTCATCTAGGGATAGCCCCATTTCCGATAAATCATCACAGCACATATTTCTAGTGCCATCTCTCAATTGATTAAGTAATCTCTTTATGACGGAATAATTATTTACTTTAGGTTTAACCTTGAAGACATGAACAATCGCGTATTAGTTGTAGTCGACGATGCTTTTGAAATGTCCACACTAGTTGCTGCTTTACGCTTACATGAAATTGATGTGATCGGAGAAGCTAGAAGTGAGAACGTTGCAATCAATTTACTTCGACGATTGCAACCAGATGTAATTTTACTTGATATGAATATTGTTGGCATATCTGC
>CANKXJ010000063.1 GCA_947487595.1 Actinomycetota bacterium | reverse complement strand
GCTATTTTTAGACCTGACTTAGATGCTTTTTCACTATGGTCGCTTAATCCCACAACTCAGTCAATTATGCAATACACACTGCAACTAACTTATCCGGTGTTAATTAATTCACTTGCAGTTGATAAAAATGGGATAACTGCTGTTGGAAGCTCTGGCACAATAATTAGCGCTGATCTAGCAGGTGCGATTGCTAAGCCAATCGTGGTGGGCACAGAATTAACTGTTTTTGAGTCAGTTGTTAAGCATGCAGATGGATCCATAACGGTAGTTGGATCAAGTAGTGAAACTTTGGGTGGTAAAAAACTGGTAGGAAAAGTCGATGGAGTCATTATCAAGGTTTCGAAAGTGGGCAAAGTTCTTTCAGTTGTGCGAAGTAGCGCACCTAAATCCTCAAGAAACTGGTTGAGTGCAACGAATCCACTTTTACTTGGGGGTGAGATAATTACTGGACCAAAAGTTGAAAGTGCAGTCACGAAGTTTTCAAGTACCTATGTTCCGTCCTGGACATATAAGTTTGCTTCATCAGGTAGAACTTTTACCTCGGGCTCAACTTATGCCCTCTTTCGATCAAAGGGTGCGATTACTCAGTTGGCTAATTGGATACCTAAGAGTGCGCAAGGCTTACTTCTTACCTTTGATGCCAAAGGTGTCATCACCGCCGGCTACAGCGCTCCAATCGAGCAAAAAGATGTGCTGGGACTCTATCTTTCCAAGGATTTAGGGCTTTTGTGCATCACTTCAAGCGCAGATACTGTTTCGATTTTTACCCTCAACTAGAGGTAACCTAACTCCCTGAGCATTAACGAGAATAGAAATGAGAGCGTGATATATGGGTTCCGTAATTAAAAAGCGACGCAAGCGCATGGCGAAGAAGAAGCATAAGAAACTTCTTAAGAAGACTCGCATTCAGCGCCGTAACGCTAAATAGTAATTACGGTTTTAGTAGGGCCAGCTTTCCATTAACCGTGGCAAGCACATACTTAATTTTATTTACACTCACCCAGGTGCTCTGAGTAGGTTCAGAGCCTTGGGTGCTTCTAATTAAGCTGATGGCAGATTGGCCAAGATCTTTCTTAGTTGTATCAACTGAACACAGACGCTCTTGGCAGTTAAACAAAATTGTTTTTCCATCGGTGGATAGATACTCACCCGGTGTTCCAAAGTTTTCAGTTGTAATCTTTGAAATTTCAAGTGGCTTACTCAAAAACGCCCAGCGCAGTTGATTTGGCTTGGGGAAGGTGGCCGTTGACGTAGCAAGCCAGGTGATAAATACATCGCCATTTACTTTAGACAGTGCAACGTCATAGCCAAAAACTGATGCATCATCAGTTGAGATATCAAGAGTTTCATAGCTCCAAGTATTTGCATCACTGCCAGTTCGAGTTGCCACACGAATTGCTCCAGAAGTTATCTCTTTCTTTTGATTCATAGTTACTACAGAATCATAAGCAATATAGGTTTTCACTCCATCAAAGATTGCCTCAAGATGGAATCCAACGTCACCTGTTGTGCGACCATCAGTTTTACGATCCCCATCAACCATTTCATAAACCCAGCCCGGGGCTTTAGTTTTCACCGCCCCTAATAAGACGCCTTGGCTTTCATCACGGTAGAAAACCTGAATAGCAGAGGCTGTGGCCACACATGCATTTGAAACACTGACATCACTTGATGTGCGAACGCGAATAGGATCGGAATAATCATTGACTGATGCTCCATCACCATCGACTACATTAAATACAAAGCTCTTGCCGTTATATGAGGCATAGCGCAGATCTTTTTCCGTTGAATCGCTATAGAAAAGGTGCAGTGTTTGCTTAGTGCCACTTCCATTAACACACATTGAAATCTCACCAGCAATTGGGTGTGTGGTCCGCCCGTTTGTTCCTCCAGCACCATCCACGGTTACTTTCTTCCAAACTTTTCCATCGAATGTAGCAAGCTTTAAATCACCGCTCTTTGTGTCGGTATATGCCACAGCAGGCTTACCGTTAAAAGTTGTACTTGATACTGATTTACCATCTGCTGTTGCATCAAGGATTGAGCTCTTCCATCCAGTTTGTGGAGTGACAGCCTTACTTGCTACTGGCGTAGAAAGACCTAGAGAGTTCTTCGCAACAACAGAAAAAGTATAGGAAAGACCATTCTTCAATCCAGCAATTATAACTGGGCTAGTTAACGCTTTCTTTTCTACTCCAGTTTTAAGATTCTTAACGATATATTCACTGACTTGTGCGGTGCGAATATTTACTGGTGGGTCAAATGAAACGAGCACAGACGAATCACCGATAAATGCTTGAACATTGCGTGGTGATTCAGGTAAACCAGTAGCAACACCAGCTGGTGGTTTATTGCGCATATCTTCCATCATCGCCAACAACAATGGTCCTGGTTCTTTAAATATCTCACCTGGATCTAAATTTGGAGTCATTACTGAATCTAAACCAGTCTTTGAAAATGTCGCTTCATCTAAGTGGCTGGTTGAAGAACCCGATTGATAGCGAGATGGTGTGTAAAGCTTTGGCTTCACACCGTTATTAGCTTTAATTCCAAGAGGACCAGACCACACAAGTTCAGATGTGAGTGCCCTACCAAGTTCAAGTGATGGTGATGGTAAATCTGCTAGACGGCGGCCATCGCCAGTTTGTGCGTATGCATCAAATGGAGTTGGTTGATCTAAGCTGGCAATACCGTAGAAAGTGTCATAAGCATCATTAGATAAAAAACCCAAGCCATGTGCAATTTCATGTAAGAAAACTGATTCCAAGTCATATTCATTATTGCTTGGCATCCCATCCCCACGAGTGTTCCATCCAGCAGATGAATTAACTTGAATAATCATTTCTGGGTTAGCTTTATCTAAATCTTTTCCTGCCAGGGCATTTGCTAATGCTGAGGTGTACCAAAGTGATGGATCAGGTGCACCTGAAAATCCTGAGTAGAAACTTCCTGGGCGCGCACTTCCTAAAATGCCCCAAGAGCTTGAGCGACCCCACGATGCATCAATATTGATAGTCACAGTGGATGCAAAATTAGCGGCCCAGACATCAACTGCAGCTTGCACTTCTTTTTTTGCCCAGTCTGGGAAGTTGTTGTATTTAACTTCAATTTTAGATTTAGCTTGTAGATTCTTAGCTGGAGCACGTTGCTCAGGTTTTATATCTGTTGCAGTACCAGCATAGATATGGCCCCATTGTGTTGCAGGGATAACTTGAAAGAGAGCTTCTGCAGTTGGCGCAGAAAAAATCGAAGCAAGAAGGGCAAGGGTAACAACGCTGGCCCGCGCCTTCTTCAAGAGGATTTTTCGCACAGGGGCACACTATCAAGGTGAGATGATTGGGCCATAGCCGGGGGTTGGATTAATCAATTCTCTAAGGAAACTGACAGAAAGAGTGAGCCCGATGACAGTGATAACCGTATTCACACGACATGGTTGTCATTTGTGTGATGTTGCAGTAGCTGTTCTTGAGGGAATGCGGGTCGAACTTAATTTCAAGATAGAAAAAAACTATATAGATGGAGATTCAGAGTTAGAAGAGCTTTATGGTGAACAAGTTCCAGTAATTCACATAGATGGAATTCATCATGATTTCTTTAGGGTTGATCCTGAACGATTTAAATCTTCCCTTGAAAAACATCGTCAGCATCGATAATTTTATAAGAGTAACCCTGCTCAGCTAAGAAGCGTTGGCGGTTCTGAGCAAAATCTTGATCAATAGTGTCTCTAGAAACTACTGAATAAAACTTTGCCGTGCGTCCATCTGACTTTGGTCGCAAGATGCGTCCTAACCGTTGTGCTTCTTCTTGACGACTTCCGAATGCGCCACTGACTTGAATAGCAATAGTTGCATCAGGTAAGTCAATTGAAAAGTTAGCTACCTTTGAAACCACAAGAGTTGTTATCTCTCCTGATCTAAATTTATTAAAGAGAATCTCGCGTTCTTTGACCGGTGTTTCACCCTTAATTAATGGCACACCTAAGACCTCAGATAGCTCATCTAACTGATCAATATATTGACCAATAACAAGTATCTGCTCGCCTTGGTGTTTCTTAACTAGTGCCTCAACAACATCACGCTTAGTGCCAGTAGTTGCGCAATAGCGATAGCGATTCTCTACTTCAGCTGTTGCATAGGACAAACGCTCAGTTTCAGTCAGATTTACTCTTACCTCGATGCACTCTGCAGGAGCGATATATCCCTGCGATTCAATTTCTTTCCAAGGAACATCAAAGCGTTTAGGACCAATGAGTGAGAAAACCTCACCTTCCATTCCATCTTCGCGCACCAATGTGGCAGTTAAACCTAAGCGGCGACGTGATTGGATATCTGCAGTGAAGCGAAAAATGGGAGCAGGCAATAAGTGCACTTCATCGTAGATAATTAAGCCCCAGTCATATGAATCAAAGAGATCAAGGTGGGCATAAACCCCGTTCTTTTTCTTCGTCATTACTTGATATGTAGCAATGGTTACAGGGCGAATCTCCTTCTTAGCACCTGAATACTCGCCAATCTCATCTTCATTTAATGATGTTCTCTTAAGTAACTCTTCGCGCCACTGCCTTGCTGCAATGGTATTTGTTACCAAAATTAAGGTTGTGGCCTTGGCATGTGCCATGGCTGCTGCGCCAACGATTGTCTTTCCAGCACCACACGGCAAAACAACTACGCCTGAACCACCATGCCAAAATCCTTCAGCGGCTAACTCTTGATAGGGACGGATCTTCCAATCATCTTGCTTGAGTGCAATTTCGTGGGCTTGTCCGT
>CANKXJ010000062.1 GCA_947487595.1 Actinomycetota bacterium | reverse complement strand
GATTTGCCTGCCCGCGGGGGATCTTCTAATCGCCAAGGAGCACCTCGTCAAACGCGTGATGGATCAGATCCACGAGGAGCAAGACCTGCACCTATTGATCGCGAACAATCACGTCTTCGTCCACGAATTTTTGAACCAGATATTCCAGATGAGATTACTGGTGAAGAGTTAGACAAGTCATTGCGCGCTGAACTTCTTTCCCTCTCTGCTGAAAATGCAAAAGTTGTTGCCAGACATTTAGCCTGTGTGAATTTATATGCAGAAGATGACCCACAGCGCGCCCACAAGCACGGTGTTGCAGCTGCCCACCATGCAGGTCGCTTAGCTGTTGTCCGCGAATCTGCTGGCTATGCCGCATATCGCGCAGGCCATTATGAAATTGCGCTCAAGGAGCTGCGTGCATCGCATCGAATCTCAGGTGATGTTTCGATGTGGCCGGTAATGGCAGATTGTGAACGTGGCCTTGGAAACCCTCTGAAAGCATTGAATTTGGCTGGCTCTGATGAGGTCAAGCGTTTAGCAAAACCAGAAGAAATTGAAATGCGCATCGTTGCATCAGGTGCGCGTCGTGATCTTGGTGAATTTGATGCAGCTGTTGTCACACTTACTTGCAAAGAGCTCAAGAACGAGCAAGAGGAGTGGGCAGTGCGATTGCGCTATGCCTATGCCGATGCTCTCGAGGCTGCTGGGCGTAAGGAAGAGTCACAAGAGTGGTTTTCAAAGTGCGCAGAGATCGATACCGAAGAGGTAACCGATGCTGCCGAGCGCTGTTTGTAGATAATTATCCACATCACCTAAATCCTTTTCGCCTTCTCTGTCAGTTGTTCTGGTAATCATCATGCTTCCAATAAAAGAAGAGATGGGTTGTGCCATGAGTGAGAAAAAAGCGAAGAAAAAAAATGTGGTAACTGAAGTAGAGCAAGAGGATTTCTCCCTTAATGATCTTCTCTTGAGAGGTCGCATTTCTGCTGCCGCACTTGAGAAAGAGCTGCCGTCGGGGGATAAGGTCGTTGAGTTTCGCCTCATTGTTTCTAGGCAGCGACGAGATGGTGTTGACACCTTAGATATCGGCGCTTGGAGCGCTAAATCACGCCGTATCGCGCTGACGTTAAAGCCCGATGAGTGGGTTGAAGTATCAGGTTCTATTCACAGGCGTTTTTGGACCGGTGCTGGCGGACTTGCAAGCCGTTGGCAGGTTGAAGCCGTTGAGATTTCTCGAATTTAGATAGGCTTGGCGCTATGGCCAATGACATTTTTTCAACTCTGCGTACATACCTTAATAAGGTAAGTGACGGAGACAAGAACGCTTCAGAGGTAGCTTCAACCGTCAATCAATGGCTGCGCGAAGGCGGCGAAGCTCTAAAAATTAAAGTTGAAGATGAGGTGGAACGCTCAGTTTCCAAGATGGGTTTTGTTAAGCGCGGAGAGTTCGAAGCTCTGAAAGAGGAAGTTGCTCGTTTGAAGATGAGCAAGCCTGTGAAAAAAGCTGCTGCCCCTAAGAAGAAAACTGTCAAAAAAACTGCGACAAAGAAGGCGAGCAAGAAATGACAACTGCCTCTGAACACACACAAGGTGAGAATTTAGTAGAAGAGATTCGAAGTGAATTGATGGAAATCGATTCGATGACGGTTAACGATCATGGTGATCGCTATGAACAATTGCATCAGAAACTATCTTCTGCACTTTCATCTATCGATGGGTTGTAAGTAGAGCGCGTGAAAATTCGTCTTGATGCTGAGTTGGTGCGCCGGGAGTTAGCCCGTTCGCGCGAACAGGCATCGGATTTAATTGAAGCCAGATCAGTTTTAGTCAATGGAATTCCAGCAACAAAGCCAGCAACAATGGTAGATGCTGAAACTTCTATAAAACTGCATGGTAAGCGAGATGATTTTGTCTCCAGAGGCGGGCATAAATTAGCTGGCGCACTTGATGCATTTTCAGGTGTCGAAGTTGAGGGCAAAAGGTGTTTAGATGCAGGGGCATCAACCGGGGGATTTACCGATGTACTACTGCGCAGGGGAGCCGAGAAGGTAGTTGCAGTAGATGTTGGTTATGGGCAACTAGCGTGGGAGCTTCGCCAAGATCCACGCGTAGTAATTCATGATCGCACCAATATCCGTCATTTGACTGGTGAAGTCATTGGTGAACCTATAGATCTAGTTGTCGCTGATCTCTCTTTCATCTCCTTAACTCTTGTATTACCCGCATTAGCTGCGGTCTCAAAGCCTGAAGCTGATTTTGTGGTGATGGTGAAACCACAGTTTGAAGTGGGGCGGGAAAAGCTGGGAGCCGGTGGCGTTGTGCGCGATCCAGCGCTGAGAAAAGCTGCAGTGATAGAGGTGGCAGATTCTGCTTATGATGTTGGTCTTGGAACCTTAGGCATTGCTGCCAGTCCACTCCCTGGACCAGCTGGAAATGTTGAATATTTCTTGTGGCTGCGTCGAGGAGCCCAAGAGATTAATCATGAGGCGTTAGATCAAGCGATAGCGATAGGACCGCAATAAATGAGTGAGCGCAATCTTTTACTTGTCTGCAACCCTTCACGTAAGGAAGCGGTAGATGCGGCGACGGTTCTTGCGAAAGATTTTGCAGCTGGGGGATTTTCACTTTTCACAATCTCTGATGTAACAATTCCAGGAGTTGCTAAGTGTGATGTCGAATCTTTACCACAACTTGAGGTAGCTGTTGTTTTAGGTGGCGATGGCACAATGTTGCGTGCTGCAGAAGTTGCTCGGGTGCAGGAAATTCCATTGCTGGGTGTGAATTTAGGACATGTTGGATTTTTGGCCGAAGTTGAGAAGCCACCACTTGCGACAATCGTTTCAGCAATCACAAAGCGTGAATATGTATTGGACTCACGAATGGTTTTGCAATATGCAGTTAAACGAAAGGGTGAAACTGTTGCTGAGGGTTGGGCACTCAATGAAGTAACTGTTGAGCGCGAGCGATCATCGATGGTGGAACTCTTTCTTGAAATCGATGGTCGACCTATCTCACGTTGGGGTTGTGATGGTTTGATTTGTTCCACACCAACAGGTTCAACTGCCTATGCTTTTTCTGCAGGCGGCCCCGTGGTATGGCCTGAGGTTGATGCACTTGTTGTCTTGCCAATCTCAGCACATGCCCTTTTCTCTCGTCCGCTAGTTATTTCTCCACAATCTGAAATTGTTGTTAATGTGGAATCCAGAGAATCAGTTTTATCAGCTGATTCATTGAGAAAGTTTGCATTGCAGTCAGGTGATCGTGTTGTTATTACTAAGGATTCTCATGTTGTTAAACTCGCGCATTTAGCTAACACCGTCTTTAGTGATCGGTTGGTGGCTAAATTCAAACTTCCCGTTGAGGGTTGGCGCGGTGAGTGATCGCACATTTTTAGAAGAAATATCTATTCGCTCTATCGGAGTTATTGAGCACTCCACACTTGAAATATCACCAGGTTTAACGGTCTTAACGGGTGAAACAGGCGCAGGTAAAACAATGATTCTGACTGCGCTCAGTCTGATTTTAGGGGGCAAAAGCGATAGCTCACTCGTTCGAAAGGGAAGCGAACGGTTAGTTGCCAGTGGCAGCTTTAGCGTCCCAAGGTCTTTGCAGAATTCTTTTGAGGAAAATGGTTTGCAAGTTGAAGACGGACAGTTAATTCTTACAAGGACTGTTAATGCTGATGGCAAAAGTAAAGCCACAAGTAATGCTATTGCTGTTCCATCTAGTGTGTTGGCTGCTGCGAGTGAGAACCTAGTAGAAGTACATGCCCAAGCAGCGAATTTAAACATGACTAAATCTGCCAAGCAAAGAGATTTGCTAGATCGATTTGGTGGCAAAGCGTTAAATAGTGCGTTAATGAACTATCAGAGCGAGCTAGCCAACTATCACGACTTGAAGTCTCGAATATCTGCCATGAAGAAGAGCATTGATTCAAGGGATGCACAGTTAGTTGAGTTGCGTGAGTTTGCAGCTGTGATGGGGAAGTTGAAGTTGGAACGCGGTGAGCTGCAAGAGATCACTACTGAGATTGGGCGCTTATCTAGCGTTGAGGATCTGCGATTGGCTGCACAAAGCGCCTCTTCAGTTATTGAAGAGGAGGAGTCAGGTTCTCTTACTACCCTTGGAATCACAAGGAAATCACTAGATTCTGTTCGGGCAAAAGATCCACAAATCGACGATCTTTATCAAAGGGTCAGTGAAGCTTTCTTTTTAGTTGACGATGCTAAAAGTGTTCTTGCTTCTTATATATCCAATCTAGAGGCCGATCCCGCTCGATTGGAGTATCTGAATAGTCGAAAAGCTGAGATCAATGCACTCATTAAAAAATATGGCGGTGCACAATCTGCCGATGATGAACTTATTGCACTTATCGAACGCTTTGAGAGTTCAAAGAATGCAATCGCAGATCTTGAAGGCGGAGATGAACGGTTAAAGGAGCTGGAAACTGAACTTGTTGGGATCAAGAAAAAGCTTGTAACAGCTGCGAAATCACTGACAAGTCTCAGAAGTGAAAATGCAGCCAAGTTGTCCAAAGAAGTTAGTAAAGAGATTCAGCAGCTTTCTATGCCACACACTTCATTTCATTGCCAAGTCAACAGTGCTGACTACAACGCTTTGAAAGAATCTGATTTCACAGTCTTTGGGTGCGATGAGATTGTGATGTTAATTCAAGGACACAAAGACGGCCCACTGGTGCCACTTGCTAAAGGTGCTAGTGGTGGTGAAATGTCACGAGTGATGTTGGCGCTGGAGGTAGTTTTGGCAGCAACTCATCCAGTTGGACCATATGAATTTGATGAAGTCGATGCTGGAGTTGGCG
>CANKXJ010000061.1 GCA_947487595.1 Actinomycetota bacterium | reverse complement strand
CCCCGAACTATTTGAAACTTCTATTGTCATCTATTTGCGAATCGGGCGAAGGGCTTGTTTCGCCTCATCGAATTTGTCATACGCCTTCACAATATCGCCAATGAGGCGGTGGCGAACAACATCTTCAGCGGTGAGTTCAAGGAAGGCAATGTCATCAATACCTTTCAAGATATCTCTCACAACTCGAAGGCCTGAATGCTGACCATTAGGTAGATCGATCTGAGTCACATCGCCAGTAATAACCATCTTTGAACCAAAGCCCAGGCGAGTTAAGAACATCTTCATCTGCTCTGGTGTGGTGTTTTGTGCTTCATCCAAAATAATAAAGGCATCATTGAGCGTGCGACCACGCATGAAGGCAAGGGGTGCAACCTCAATAATTCCACTTTGTATCATTCGTGGAATCGTCTCAATATCGATCATGTCGTGAAGGGCGTCAAAGAGAGGGCGTAGATAGGGATCAATCTTTTCATTGAGAGTTCCTGGCAAGAAACCTAAGTGTTCGCCTGCTTCAACTGCTGGGCGCGTAAGAACAATGCGATTAACTTTCTTAGCTTGCAGGGCAGAGACTGCTTTGGCCATCGCTAAATATGTCTTACCTGTTCCTGCTGGCCCAATTCCAAATGTGATTGTGTGATCTTCAATTGCATCCACATAGCGCTTTTGATTAGCAGTCTTTGGTCTAATGGAGCGGCCACGATTGCTAACAATATTTAAGGATAAAACCTCTGCTGGATGATCAACTGGCTTGCTCTCAAGCATTGCAATTGAGCGAGCAACGGCGTCAACGGTAAGAAGATTTCCTGAGCGAATAACGACCATGAGCTCACCAAAGAGATTTTCAAGGGCGATGCAATCAATGTGTGGTCCGCGCAGAGTGATTTCATTTCCGCGAACAGTGATGTTTACTGAAGGAAAAGCCGCTTCAACAGCGCGAAGATTGCCATCATGTGAGCCGATCAGCGCAACCATAGGAATAGCGGTTGGGACCGTGATGAGTGTGCGTTCCATTAATGCCAAATCTATCTTTAACCTGGGGGCCAAGCCAGTCCACGCCCACCCAGAAGATGCAAGTGAGCGTGAAAAACAGACTGTCCAGCCTCTGCGCCAGTATTAAAGACGGTTCGGTAACCAGTTAAGCCATGAGTTGCTGCGATCTCACCGGCGGCAACAAACAAGGCGGCGGTAAGAGTGGGAGACATCTTGGCTAATCCTGCTGCATTTTCAACATGCAGAGTTGGAACAATTAAAACATGTGTTGGCGCTTGTGGAGCTATGTCATTAAATGCCACAACATTTTCATTGCGATAAATGATTTGCGCAGGTATATCGCCTGTGATGATTTTGCAGAACAAGCAATTTGAATCTAACGCCACGTAATTACCATACCTTGAGCAAGGCTGAAATAGCCGCGACTGCCGCAATACCTGCATGGGCTGAGCGCAAGATTGGTCGCCCCATCAGCGCAACTTTTGCCCCAGCTTCAACGAATTGATCAAGTTCAGTTGGTGTTATTCCACCTTCAGGTCCGATGATGATGAGCAGATGTGCAACGTTATGAGAAGAGATGGCATCACTGAGTTTGGTTGTTGAGCTTTCATGAAAGACAACAGCTAAATCACTGAGCTTTATTGCTTCACAGATCTGCTGCGTTGTTGCGATATCTGTAACTTCTGGAATTCGTAACCTGCGTGATTGCTTACTCGCTTCACGGGCAGTAATTGAAAACTTCTCAGAGACTTTGCCAATACTGCGAGATGCCTGCCATGGCACGATGCGATCAACACCCGCTTCAGTTAATAGCTCGATAGCCTCTTTTGCACGATCACTTTTTGGCAGCGCCTGCACGACTGTGATGGTTGTTGCTAAGACTTCTTGAAATCCCGAGGCCATGACTTCAACTTCAAGTGACCTCTTTTTTATAGCAAATGCTTTCACCTGGCTCCAACTGCCTTGCCCATCGCTGAGCATGAAAATATCCCCAGCTTTCATGCGCAATACCCGCACGGCATGGTTGGCATCTTCATTATCGAAGTCATAAATCTGCCCAACTGTTGTTGGCAGGTCATCGACGAAAAATAGAGTCAACATTATTTTGTGAACGCACCTTTGATTTTGCCAAAGATTCCACCAGCTGGGTTTTTCACGTGGGCATCACCTGATTTTTCCCCGCGCAGATCTGCAAACTTCTTTAATAACTCTTCCTCGTCACGACTGAGTTTGGTGGGAGTCTGAACTTCAATATGGACAACTAAATCTCCACGGCCACCATGGCGCAAGCGAGTCATTCCCTTGCCCTTAATTGCAATAGGAGTTCCACTTTGTGTTCCAGCTTTAACCTGAACATTAACTGGACCATCTAAAGATTCAACTGTGACTGTTGTGCCAATGGCTGCAGCACTCATAGAGACAGAGAGAGACATATGCAAAGTATCGCCTTCGCGAATCAAATAGTCATGATCTGTTTCAACAATTTCAACATATAAATCACCGGCAGGTCCCCCACCATGGCCTACTTCACCGCGGCCAGATAGTTGAATACGGTTTCCAGTTTCAACTCCAGCAGGAATCTTCACTTGGATATTCTGTCGTGATCGAACGCGACCTTCCCCTGCGCACTCACGACAAGGATTTTGAATAACACTTCCATATCCACCACATGCATTACATGGACGTGAAGTCATTACTTGACCAATAACTGAGCGAACTACTTGCTGAGTTTCACCGCGACCTCTGCACACCTCACATGTTGATGGTTGTCCACCATCAATACAACCGCTGCCTGTGCACTGAGGACATACAACTGCGCTTTCAACTGTTATCTCGCGCTCTGTTCCAAAACAAGCTTCATGTAGATCAACTTGCACTCGAATAAGAGAGTCTTGACCTGCGCGCATGCGTGGACGTGGGCCACGTGATCCACCACCGCCAAAGAACGCATCCATGATGTCGCTAAACCCGCCACCGAAACCGCCGCCACCAAATGCATTGCCACCCATGTCATATGACTGGCGTTTTTGTGAATCACTGAGTACTTCATAGGCAGCAGTAATTTCCTTGAACTTATCCTGCACCTCTGGATCTGGGTTCACATCTGGGTGTAATTCACGGGCAAGTTTGCGGTAGGCCTTCTTAATTTCATCAGAAGAAGCTTCACGCGTAACACCGAGCGTTTGGTAATGATCGCTCAACTTATGCGCCTTCATCAATAAAGCGGCCGACATAGCGAGCAACTGCAGAAACTGCGGCGATAGAACCTGCGTAATCCATACGAGTTGGCCCTAAGACACCAACTGCGCCATGTTGGGCCGACTCCACGCCGTAACCAACTGTGACTAATGATGTTGATTGCAAATTTGTCTCGTTCTGCTCACTACCTATTCGAACGTGCACCGTTGAACGCGCCTCATCAAGCAAACGCAAAATAACAACCTGTTCTTCAAGTGCTTCAAGAATGGGTGAAAGAGTAAGACCTAAATCTTCGCCAGATCGAGCCAAGTTTGCTGTTCCTGAGATAGCCATCTTCTCCCGGCTTTCTCCAATTATTGGGAATGTAACGACAGCAACTTGTTTTGTAATATCTGCTAATAACTTGGCAGATCTTTTCAATAACTCTTCCAGATCATTAGAGCCCTGAAGAAATGTTTCAATCGCTCTGCGTTCAGCAGTTGAGAGCTGCTTAACAGTTGTTAACTTATCTACAAAAACTCGATATCCAAGATCTGTTGGAATGCGTCCAGCACTTGTGTGAGGTTGTGTTATCAAGCCTTCATCTTCAAGAACAGCCATTTCATTTCGGATTGTGGCAGGTGAAATTCCGAGTCCATGGTGATCGGCGATTGACTTTGAGCCGACAGGCTCCTGCGTCGAGACGTACTCATCGACAATTGCGCGGAGGATTTCAAGACGGCGTGATGACATAGTGGGCCTAGGTTACTAGAAAGTTATTTCTCGCACGATTCGATCTGCAATCAAGCGTCCCACTGGAGTCAGCAAGACGCGATCATCACGCAGTTCGATATATCCATTTTCACGATAAGTAGCCAGAAGCTCTAATTGATGTGGCTCTAGTAGTGAAATCTGTAAGCCATCTCGCATACGAATCCTGAGCATTATTGATTCACGGGCTTTTTGTTCTGACGTCAACTCTTCACTTTCGTGAATGGGTGATTGTGAAGAAAAAAGCTTTTCTTTATAGGCATTTGGGTGTTTCACATTCCAAAAACGTTTTCCATCAACGTGGGAATGAGCACCTGGTCCAAGGCCCCACCAATTTCTATTATCCCAGTAGGCAATATTGTGTCGGCACTCATGAGAAGGCTTTGACCAGTTAGAGAGCTCATACCAACTAAGCCCACGCGCTTCACACATTTGATCAACTAATAAATACATATCTGCCATCAAATCATCATCAGGCATTGATAGATCGCCTCGTTTAATCTGGGCAGCTAACTTTGTGCCAGTTTCAACGATAAGGGCATATGCACTAATGTGATCGATATCTAAATCAATCGCCTCCTGCACGCTCTCGCGCCAATCATCTAATGACTCCCCTGGTGTTCCATAAATGAGATCAACGCTAATGCTCTTAAATCCTGCAGTTCGCGCCATATCAACTGCACGCTTCACATTTTCTGGATTGTGCGTGCGATCAAGGACTGTCAACACATGTGGTTTAGCAGATTGCATTCCAAATGAGATGCGATTAAATCCCACTTCTAAGTAGCGCTCTAACTTCTCTTTCGTTACTGAATCAGGATTGGCTTCAAGGGTTATTTCACAATCTGCGCTCAAACCATTGCGAGCTTTAATCGCTGCAATTACTCGCCCTAAATCATCTGCTGGAAGCAAAGATGGTGTTCCTCCCCCAAAGAAGATTGTTGGAACTG
>CANKXJ010000060.1 GCA_947487595.1 Actinomycetota bacterium | reverse complement strand
CTTGAAATGAAAGGTTTGATTCCTCTTGGCTTTCCGCAACGGGCCTTAGAACCATTGATTGATGGTTTTGCTCCTGATGTCATTCATTTAGCATCACCGATATTTCTTGGAAAATATGCAACCAAGATTGCACAGAATCTCAACATTCCGACGTTATCAATTTATCAAACCGACGTTGCAGGCTTTGCCCGTCATTACGGCTTAACCGTGGCGCACAACTCACTGAAGAAGTGGGTCGCAAAGATTCACTCTTCCAGTGATCGCACTTTGGCGCCTTCGACTTGGTCATGCAAAGATTTAGAACAAAGTGGAGTTAAAAACGTGCACTTATGGCAACGTGGTGTCGACGCAGTGAAATTCTCACCAGAAAAGCGCGATATTGATTTGCGATGTGAGCTTCTAGGCTCACGGCCCGATCGCAAAATTATTGGATACGTTGGCCGCCTTGCAAATGAAAAACGAATTGATGACCTTAAGGTCCTAGATGTTCGAGATGATATTCAATTAGTAATCGTTGGCGATGGTCCAGCACGATCTCGCCTTGAAAAGCACCTACCCAACGCCCGCTTTGTTGGCTATCAAAGTGGTGAGAATCTAGCCCGATACTACGCATCTCTTGATATCTTTGTTCACACAGGTGCTCATGAAACTTTCTGCCAATCAATTCAAGAAGCTCTTGCCTCTGGTGTGCCGGTCATCGCACCTAACTCCGGCGGGCCATTAGATCTGGTCAAGCACGGTTGGACCGGATATCTGATTAATACGGCTGATTCTGTGGCACTTAATCAAAACGTTAATAATCTATTAATTAAGCATGAGCCAGCAATCTTGCGAGAGCGTACGCGCGCCTCAGTCATTGATAACACTTGGGGCCTTGTTAATGATCAGTTGATGATTCACTACAGAGAATTAATCCAGATGTCAGACCTGCGCATGAAGGAGAATGTGGCATGAAGATAGTTCATATCGCCAATTTCTATGGCCCAAGATCTGGTGGAATTAAAACTACGCTTCATCAATTAGGCACCGGGTATGTTGCCCGTGGTCATTCATTTACTTACATCGTGCCGGGAACTGGCTTCTTCTGTGAAGAATCAACGAGTGGGACCAAAATTACGATGCCCTCCATTGAAATTCCTTTTAGTGGTGGCTATCGCATCATTCGCAATAATCGCGATGTTAAGAAACTTCTCATCACACTCAAGCCAGATGTATTAGAGATTTCAGATCGGTTTACACTCTCAAAGATTGGTGCCTGGGCAGGCCAGCGAAATATCGCAGCAGTTGTTTTTAGCCACGAAACTTTAAGTGGATTAGCTAAGAACTACTTTCCTTTCTCACTTAAGCGCATCGTGGATTGGCATAACCGCAGACTCTCATCACGCTTTAAGCACGTGATCACTACAACAGAGTTTGCTTCGAAAGAGTTTGAGGAGATTAAAACCACAAACCTTGTAAGAGTCCCTCTGGGTGTTGATTTAGATAAGTTCTCACCATATTTACGTAACGAAGATTTCCGTAAAGATTTACTGCAAGGCGCTGAAGTTCTACTGGTTCACTGCGGCCGCATGTCCCGGGAAAAGCACCCAGCTCGTTCGATTGAAGCGTTGAAAGTCTTGATTGAACGCGGAATTAACGCACGTTTGATTTATGTTGGTATCGGTCCCATGTATGTAGATTTGCGCGAAAGAAGTAAGGGCCTACCAGTTACTTTTCTTGGCTATATTGCAGATCGTGAACGCCTTGCTGAAATTCTTGCTTCTGCAGATGTTTCACTTGCACCTGGCCCAATTGAAACATTTTGCCTAGCTGCCCTTGAGTCTCTGGCTGCTGGCACCCCGGTAGTTGCATCTAATACAAGTGCAGTTGGCGAATTCCTTCTAATCAATACTTCTGAACCAGTTGGGGCCGTGGCGGGTAATACTGGACATGAGTTTGCAAATGCAATTGAGCTAGTACTTGAAATGCGTAAAGATTCCAAACTGCCCCAGCGCTGTTTCCATCAGGCAGAAAATTTTCCATGGAGCGCAACACTTTCTTTGATGCTCAAGCTTCATGGTGATAGCCAAGAAGTTAAAAGAAGGTTGCGGGCGGCTTAAGTGGAGCGCGTCGCAACCTTCGCAGTATTGGGAGATAGCGCCGCATCTGGCGTCGGCGACACCGATAACAATGGCATTTCTCGGGGTTGGAGTTACTACTTAGCTA
Organism: Actinomycetota bacterium; assembly: GCA_947487595.1. Lineage (GTDB taxonomy): Bacteria > Actinomycetota > Actinomycetes > Nanopelagicales > Nanopelagicaceae > Planktophila. Next base: position 2,767 of record CANKXJ010000060.1, on the reverse strand, counting down.
AGAATTTCACAGATCCCCTGGTCTATATAAATTTTTCACGCCCAGGGGCAAAATCAGATGAAATTCTCCATGATCAACTTCCTAAGGCTATTTTGCACTCCCCCTCAATAACGGCAGTAATCGTCGGGGGAAATGATGCCCTGCGAAACGGTTTTTCTCCCGAGCGTCTGCATCACAATCTTCGCAGCACCATTAAGCAACTCAAAGCTATTGGTTCAGAAGTTCTACTCCTGCAATTACATGACCCCACCTTAATTGTGCCTATGCCAAAAACTTTAGGCACTGTTTTGCGCCGACGCATCAACGCTGTTAATCAAGTAACTCAAGCAATTTCTGCAGAGTTTGGGACAGAGATCTTAAGAACCCGTGATCTTGAAGGTATCTATGAAAGAAAAGTTTGGCATATTGATCGGATGCACCCATCTAAGTTTGGGCATCAATTATTGGCCCACCACTTTCGTGAAATCTTAAGCAAGCGATGGGAAATATCTCCCATTCACCTTGAACCCATTGTGACAAAACCAAAAGCTGAATCGATTAAATGGATGCTAAGAAATGGAACTCCATGGTTTCTTAAACGCTCAGTTGATTTACTTCCAGCGGCTATCTACCTCATAGCTTGTGAACACTTACGAATGCTCTTCCATCCGAATGCCCACGCAAACGCTGTGATCTATTTCCCAGAGTTTGTAAATCACCGAGAAGCGGGCTTACTTGAAGTATTTGAAGAGCGGGTGTCGTAATCCAAAGCGCAGCATTTCACGGCATTATTGTGCCCGCCCATACTGCACAACTCTGCTTAGTTACTCGTACTAGGTAGTATTCGCCCCATTCGAGTAAAGTAACAAATGTGTTAGCAGTTATCGCTCCGGGGCAGGGTTCCCAAACTCCAGGAATGTTTAATTCGTGGGTAACTAACCCCGTGTTTCATGAGCTTCTATCCAAATGGTCTATGCGTATTGATTTAGATTTAATAAGACTTGGCACAATCTCTGATGCCGATGAAATCAAGGACACCGCCAATGCCCAACCACTAATCGTGGCTGCATCTCTATTAGGGGCACACGCACTTGGCCTAAAGAATTTTGCATACACATCAGGGCACTCTGTTGGAGAACTAGCAGCAGCGGCAATGAGTGGTGCAATCTCTGATGAAGATGCACTTCGTTTAGTGCGAGCACGTGGAATAGAAATGGCTAAAGCTGCAGCGCTCTCCCCTGCTGGAATGTCTGCGGTTTTGGGCGGAGATCGCGAAATCGTTTTGAAAAAGCTTGTTGAACACAATCTTGTCGCCGCGAACGATAATGGTGGTGGACAAATTGTGGCTGCTGGAGATTTAGCTGCACTTACCGCGCTTTCTGAAAATCCACCTGAAGGGGCGCGAGTTCGAGCGCTAGCTGTTGCCGGAGCTTTTCACACATCTTTCATGGCACCTGCCGTTGCACCTCTGCGCTCACTTGCTGCAACCATCTCAACTGCCCCCACAGTAATCTCAGTAATTTCTAATAGAGATGGTGAAGTTGTGAGCGATGGGGCTGCGGTGCTCACACGTATCGTTAATCAGATAGCTAACCCTGTGCGCTGGGATTTATGCATGCAAACACTTAAAAACTTAGGAGTTACGGGTGTCATTGAATTACCACCAGCTGGAACTCTGGTTGGCTTACTCAAGCGCGGTGCTCCGGAAATCGAAACATTCGCGCTTAAAAGTGCAGATGACGTTTCTGCTGCTAAGGAATTCGCAGGAAGGCACGCATGATTATCAAATCATCACCAACGACCAATAGTGCAATCCTCTCTGTTGGTTCTTATCGCCCTAAGCGTTTAGTGCCTAACTCTGAAATTGTTGATCGAATTGAATCAAGTGATGAATGGATTCAACAACGCACAGGCATTGAATCCCGCCGCTTTGCTGGTCCTGATGAAACCGTCATAACTATGGCCAAGGCCGCATGTGAAAGTGCACTCAAGCGAGCCAAGTTAACTATGGCCGATATCGATACTGTAATCCTTTCTACTATTTCTTATCCCTATCAAGCACCTAGTGCTGCAACTGAACTCATCAATGAACTGGGTAATCCCAAAGCTGCAGCTTTTGATATCAGTGCAGCCTGTGCGGGCTTTTGTTATGGAGTTGGCATGGCAAGTGATTTAGTGCGCGGTGGAACATCGAAAAATGTTTTGGTGGTTGGTGTTGAAAAGCTCTCTGACTTTACTGACCCAGATGATCGCGCAACTGCATTTATCTTTGCCGATGGTGCCGGCGCTGTTGTCGTGGGACAAAGTGCAGAAGCAAAAATAGGTCCAACTATCTGGGGATCAGATGCTGACTCTCGTGATGCGATTATGTTAAATCCACCTTACACAGAGTTTAGAAACTCACCTGATAAAGGTGTTGCTCAATTAGGGTGGCCAAATATTTCACAGCAAGGTCAAACAGTATTTCGTTGGGCTGTGTATTCCATGAGCAAGGTTGGTCTTAAGGCTTTAGAGTCTGCTGGTTTAGGTGTGAATGATCTTGATGTCTTTATTCCCCATCAGGCAAATATCCGTATCATTGAAACAATGGTGAAAGAAATGAAGTTACCGGATTCAGTTTTGGTTGCCGATGACATTCGTGTGAATGGAAATACATCTGCTGCATCAATCCCCCTTGCGATGGATATCTTGCTAGAAAAACACCCGCAAATGCATGGCAAATTAGCGTTGCTCATTGGCTATGGGGCTGGCCTGGTTTATGCGGGGCAAGTGGTGCAACTTCCGCCTG
>CANKXJ010000059.1 GCA_947487595.1 Actinomycetota bacterium | reverse complement strand
CGCCAATAGGACAACCCTTAATGATTTCACTTGCACTTTCAAAATCAAATGTGAAGTTAGGAACAAAAATATTGTCCATAACATCTAGATGAATAAGGTCTGAGACGCTTGCAATCTTGGCTATCTCCTGCTCCAAATGATTAAAATCGGCGTTGAGAATGCTCGGTGTTATACGAATCTCACGGTTCATCTCTCTAGCCTAACTCTCATGGCGCTACTTCTTTCGTAGCAGCGCTAGAAACATCGCATCCGTGCCGTGCTTATGGGTCCAAAGAGACATTGACTTACCGCGCGTTGCATCTTTTAAGTTCTCAGGTAGGTACTCATTAATGTCTAATTGTTCTAGCTCGGGATATTTCTTCAAGATATCGAGGACTTGTACTGTTGTTTCAGCCAGATGCGGGGAGCACGTTGCATAGCCCAGAATGGCACCAGAGTTCATCACTGATACTGCGCTATCAAGTAGCTCTCGTTGCAAAGATGTGAGTTCGCGGAGATCAGTTAGAGACCTGCGCCATCGCACTTCTGGCCTGCGGCGAAGAGCCCCGAGGCCTGTGCAGGGAGCATCGATGATTACTGCGTCAAAACTCTTCCCGTGACTTGCGATCTCTCGACCATCTCCACACCACACAGTTGCACCGTGCACCACCTTTTTCACTAATTCGGCGCGAGGTGCAGAGAATTCATTGGCAGTAAAATCTATTGCACGCTCTTTTGCAATACTTGAAAGAAGTGCAGCTTTACCACCAGGGCCCGCACACATATCTAGCCAAGAAAATCCTGCAGAAGCGGCAGCAAAAATCGTTGCGACTAGCTGGGAACCTTCATCTTGCACGCCAGCCAGGCGATGCTTAATCACATCCAAATTTCCAGGATTACCCTTCAAACGTGCACCCAACTGCGAATACATCGTTGGCTCTGCCCCAAGTGCAACCAACTCTGCTTGAGTAGAGTAGCCAGGCCAAGAAACTAAGGTTGGAAGGGCTGGCACATTGTTTGTTGCAAGTTCTGCTTCAACTGCGTCCCAATCTTTTAGCAAATCAAAATAGGCAGAGATTATCCAGTGTGGATGAGAATATTGAATGGATAACCTTTCAACTGCATCACTGATCTCTCCAAGAGGTGCAAACCATTCCTCATAGCTTTTACGGGTAACAGATCGAAGAAGTGCGTTAACAAAGCTGGCCTTGGACTCTCCTAGACGCTTACGGGCAACTTCAACAGTGGCAGAGACTGCTGCGTGATCTGGAATACGGAGCTCATGAATTTGATGAACACCCATGCGCGCAACATCGACAATACCTGAGTCAACTTCATTCCACGGTCTGTCTGAGATCTGGGCAAGAACCCAGTCGTGCTTTCCCTGCATACGCAATGTTCCATAAACAAGTTCAGTCACTAGATTGCGGTCTCGATCTTCCAATGAAGAGGCGCTAAGGGCTGCGGGAAGGAGAAGGTTTGAGTAGCCTTCATTGCGATTTACTTCAGTGATGAGATCAAATGCCAGCAAGCGAACTGCATCTGGCTTAGGGGCCTTGAAGGTGTTGCGCCTTGCCTCAACCACAGCGTTCCGTGCTCTCAAAGCGAGCTCCGCGCGACCAATCTAATGCCGACATTTCTTTCTTGCCTGCTGGGGTAACTCTCTCCAACGCAATTGCATTATCCATGCATCCTATGAAGCAATCAGAACCAATCACTCGCAATTGCCCTGGTTGCAAAACTGGAGCTGTATTCGAAAGCCTTGCCAAGGAAATCTTGAGTGGTTGTCCGCGAAAAACAGTCCACGCTTGAGGTTGGGGATAGAAAGCACGAATCTTATTAACTAAAGAATTAGCAGTAGAACTCCAATTTAGCTGCGCCTCACCTCGAGTTATCTTTGCGGCAAGACTCCCCTGACCGATTTGTGGAGTAGGAAGAACACCATTGCCAATAGCTTCAAGTGACCGCTTGACTGCATCCACTCCAAGGTGTGAAAGCTTTTCTAGTAGCTCAAAACTACGCATCGTCGATTCAATCGGAGTTGTGATTGATGTGTATATGGGACCTGTGTCCATTCCAGGATCAAGTGCAAATACGCTCACTCCACTTTCTCTCTCCCCGGCCTCAATGGCCCTTTGAACGGGCGCTGCTCCTCGATACTTCGGCAAAAGTGAGAAATGCAGGTTGATGCAACCAAATTTTGGAATCGATAGCGTTGCGGCTGGGAGAATTCGCCCGTAACCAATCGTGATGAGTAGATCTACATCCGCGATAGCTGCATCTATATCTGAAGCACTCGATGGTGTTACCAAATCTTTAGAATTAGCTTTAGCCCATTGACTAACAGGAGAAGAGTGCACTTCTTGTCCGCGTCCTGAAGACTTATCAGGTTGGCTAATCACACGGACTAAATCGTGCTCACTTGTTAGTAACCAATTAAGAGTTGGCACAGCAACTTCGGGCGTAGCGGCTACCGCTAAACGCATTAAGTATTCCGTCCGAAAACAGAGTGCGGTGATGTCTTAATCGTTGGTGTTTTACCGGATTCGCTCTGTGCATTGAACCATTCAGACTCACGAATTTCGCGCATAGCCACTTTGCGATCCTCTGGCGATAGTCGATCAATGAAGAGAATTCCATCAAGATGATCGGTCTCATGCTGCAGAGCACGTGCTAGAAATTCAGTCCCTTCGATGACAACTGGCTCCCCAAACATATTGAAACCTCTTGCAACTGCATTCATCGCTCGCTTAGCGTCATATCGCAGTTCGGGAAAAGAAAGACAACCCTCTTCTCCATCCTGGATTTCATCGCCAAGTGTTAGCGTCGGATTAATCAAATGACCTAAAACATCATCAACGTGCCAAGTAAACACTCGCAATGGAACACCAATTTGAGGCGCGGCAAGACCGGCCCCGGGAGCCTCAAGCATCGTGTCAGTCAGGTCTGCAACTAACTTTCGCAGCTCTTTATCAAAGTCGACCACAGGTGCGGCCGGGGTCAACAACACCGGGTCACCGAACAAACGAATCTCTTGAATCGACATAGGTGAAGTCTATCAAAAATATTAAAGTGAATATGGATCTATTCGAAGGCTAGAATCACTCTTCTTAGCGATGCTTCTGCGTCGCATTAACTCATGTAGAAACGATGTTAAAGCCATCCTTGAATTTGATGAGGAAAGAACCACAACCTTGCTTGATTCACTATCAATTTTGGTAGGGCCCAATACACGGGTATCACTCGCCAAACGCGCATCAGAAATCGCTCTATTTATTCCAGTCACCAATGGGCTTGCTTGCGCAGTTGGAAGAATCATCACAGCACTATTTACAGATGGCGGGAATGAGATTTCAGAGCGCAGCAATAGTTCTCGCTTCAAGATTGCAGAAGGATTCCAACGTATCAAACTAGAAACTATGGGGTGTGAATCATCTATTGCTAATAGGACTACTCCCCCTTTTTTTACTGATCCCGCTACTTCAAAGAAGAGTTCATTTGCTCGCTCACTTGCTCGCAAATCATCGTGACTAAAGTATGAAAGACCCTCAAGAACCACGACTGCGCTATATCCACCATCTACTTGCGGTATAGCGCCAGGAGTTGCCAGAACTATGCAGGGTTTACTCTCAACATGGTCCTTAATCACATCTGCAAAAGAGAGAACTATGGGAGTATTTGGAAAAGCTCGAGCGATCTCCTCTTGCGCCCTCTCGATGCCACGAGAGACAACGAATTTCTTATCTCTCGTGCAAAAACTACATTTCCATTCCTTTTTCGTTAATCCACAGATTCGACAAGCCGGATCGGCATTCTTGCTAGTTAGATGAAGTCGCCCGCCACATGTGCACAGGGCAACATTTTTACAGTGCGCACAGAGAATTCCATTTGCGTAACCTTTGCGAGGCAATAGAAACAAGACTGCACCCTGAGAAATATTCGAACGAATTTCACTAAAGATTCGCCCAGGCAAGAGAGACGAGTCAACTGGAGTGAAAGCTTTGACCGATACCTTCGCGTTTGAATTGAAATAGGCAATTCTCTTTGTATCAATAAGTGCAGCAACATCTAGCGAAGGAACATATCCACACAAAATTACTCGGGCGAAATCTATGGATTTACGCATTATCGCGACATCACGTGCATTCCACGCAGGTGAGCGCACCTCATAAAGATTTGGTGAAGACTCTTTAAAGACAATCACTGTGGATCCTGGGGGTAAGGGCGTAAAGATGGCACTTCTTGAACCAATGATGATCTGATCGTGAACTTCCATAGCCTGCAAAAAGTTTGAATACCTCTCATTGCGTGAAAGAGAACTATCTATACGCAAAACAGGTTGTGAAGAGATCTCAAGCTGCGCGCAAATGGCAAGGATGTCACGTTCATCCGGTACAACAATTAACACCGATCCTTTTCGACTCGACTCAAGGGCAATCGCTGCAACTTGAGCATATGCTGAAAGGTGTGGCTCAAAGGCGCGAAAACACACATCTGATTGATTAATAGTCCTGACAGTTTTCGCTTGAACAGGTTGATAACTTTTATCGACTGAAGCCACTCTGGGTGGAATAGCGCTCCTGATGACATCCCAAGGATTCGTAGCCCATCTTTGTGCGCATTGGGTAATCAGCTCAAGAGATTTCGCTGTCGCGACTGGATGCACAGAAAGAATTTTTGTGATTGATTTTAACCCACTAGTAACCTTAGGCGCGACTACTCGTTCGATAACCAGACCTTCTACTTCGCGGCTTGCGAATGGAACTTGTACGCGCACACCAGTAGTCACGACGTTTGCAAACTTCTCTGGGACTTCATAGTCATATGGAGTATCTAAATGAAAGACACCTGTATCAACCCAGACTCGTGCATACGGTAAATCTGTTGCCACAGGACCACTAGGCGCAGGTGCAACCTGCGATTTCAGTCTAAATAGCCGTGGCGTTGCCACAGTGATTACTTAATTGCGTTTTGTAGCTCTGAAACGCGATTAGTGCGTTCCCAAGCAAACTCTGGAAGTTCACGGCC
>CANKXJ010000058.1 GCA_947487595.1 Actinomycetota bacterium | reverse complement strand
ATCGATTAACAACAATTGCGGCTAATACTGAACTGGGTTCTGGCATGCGCGTAGCGCTGAAGGATTTAGAGATTCGCGGAGCTGGAAATCTTTTGGGTGGAGAGCAATCTGGCCACATCGCAGATGTTGGCTTTGATTTATATATGCGCATGGTGGGCGAGGCTGTCCAAGATTACAAACAAGGGATTATTGAGACCGAGGAAAAGATTTCAGAGTGCAAAGTGGAGATTCCAATTAACGCCCATCTTTCCAGTGAGTATGTTCCAGGGGAGAGATTGCGCCTTGATCTCTATCGTCGCTTAGCTGATGTGAAAAACCCTCATGATGTTGAATCAATACGCGCTGAACTACTTGATCGTTTTGGAGAATTACCTGAGGAAGCCGTTGCACTGTTGGGAGTTGCCCAACTTCGAGCGCAAGCAAAAATTGCCAAGTTAACGGAAGTTGTTATTCAAGGAAAATACCTGCGATTAGCTCCCTTAACTTTGCCTGAGTCACGACAGTTACGTCTGTCACGTTTGTATCCAGGTTCACTCTATAAACCGGCTACTCGCACCGTTTTAGTTGCATTAGCCAAAGGCCCCGCGTGGAATCCGTCCCAGAATGAGCCTGAGATAGTGGATACTTCTCTTCTGGCCTGGGTCGTTGAGGCACTCAACCAACTAAGCGAAGTACCGAAAGTGAGTTCATAGTGAAGAAGATTCTGGCCCTTGTTGCCGTTGCAACCACGCTCCTACTAACTGGATGTTCCCAAGTTGGTTCTGCAGCAACTGTAGGTGGCACAAAGATTTCACAAGCCACAGTGCAAGGCAGCATTGATGCAATTCTTGCTGCGCGTCAAGGTGTTGACACTTCACAGATGCAACTAGAAACTGGTGAAGTACTCAACCGTGGTCAACTTCGTTTTCACTTATTAACCACACTTCTTCGTGAAGTTGGAAAAGAAATCAAACTTTCAGTATCTAAGGCAGAAATTGATACACGCCGCCAAAGCATCATTGATCAAGTAGGTGGAGAAGAAGCACTTCCAAACGCACTCATTAGTGCAGGAATTGCCCAAAAGGATTTTGATCAATATATCGAGGCAATTTTAATCCAAGACAAGATTACCCAAGCCCTTACTGCTGCAGGAGTAACTGAGGCTGACATGGGTGTACAAATTTCAAAACTTGTCGTTGCTAAAGCTAAAGAGTTAGGCGTGACAGTTAACCCACGTTATGGCAAGTGGGATCCTGCAATTGCAGATGTTGTTGCCTCAGATGCAGCAGGTACTGCTGTAACTCCAACAGAGTAAAGTTTTAAAGATGACGCAGGGTTCACAGCTTCAGCGCTTAGTTGAGGTTATGGACCAATTGCGTTCTCCTGGGGGATGCCCGTGGGATGCAGAACAAACGCATGAGTCCCTGCTTAAGTATTTACTGGAAGAGTCCTATGAGTTTGTGGACGCAGTTGCTGGTGGTAATCGCGTTGATATGCGAGAAGAACTCGGTGATGTTTTATTGCAGGTCTACTTTCATGCACGTATCGCAGAGGACCACCCCACAGATCCATTTTCAATAGAAGATGTTGCCCAAGGCATTGCCGATAAGTTAATTAGGCGCCACCCACATGTCTTTGCTGGAGTCGAAGTAAAAACATCAGAGGATGTTCTAAAAAATTGGGAAGATATAAAAAAGAAAGAAAAGGGTCGTACTTCAGCACTCGATGGAATCGCAATGGCACAGCCAGCGCTGCCTTTAATTGAAAAGCTTTTATATCGCGCCGAAAAATACAACGTTGATCTGCACGCCCCATCGCTTGCTGACATAAGTGGGGATGCTGATGAGGGTGCCGTGGGACAGGCTCTACTGGCCGTTATTGCATGGGCCCATGCCAATGGAATAGATGCTGAGGCGGCGCTGCGCAAAGAAGCTGTGAAATTAAGCGAACAAATAAGCACTATCGAGGCGCGGTAGGATTAGCACAGTAAAGATTGTGCGATTTCAGCGTTGAGGTCTACGGCACAAGATGTGTAAGTGACGAAGGAGAAACTCAATGGCAATTATCGAAGCTCTCGGAGCCCGTGAAATTCTTGACTCCCGTGGAAATCCAACGGTTGAAGTTGAAATCCAATTAGAAGATGGAACACAAGCACGTGCTGCAGTTCCAAGCGGTGCATCAACTGGTGCATTTGAGGCTGCAGAGCTTCGCGATGGCGGAAAGCGCTATCTAGGTAAAGGTGTTGAAAAGGCAATCGCATTTGTTAACAATGAAATTGGACCAGAGATTATTGGCTTTGATGCCCAAGATCAGCGCTTAATTGATGATGCGATGATCGCTCTTGATGGAACTAAGAACAAATCACGCATGGGTGCCAATGCAATCCTGGGTGCTTCATTAGCAGTTGCTAAAGCATCGGCAGAATCTGCTGATCTTTCACTGTTTCGCTATTTAGGCGGACCAAATGCACATGTTCTTCCAGTACCAATGATGAATATTCTCAATGGTGGCGCACATGCTGATACAAACGTTGATATTCAAGAGTTCATGATTGCGCCAATTGGTGCACCTACATTCCGTGAATCACTTCGCTGGGGTGCTGAGATTTATCACGCACTTAAATCAGTTCTAAAAAAGCGTGGCCTAGCAACATCCGTTGGTGACGAAGGTGGCTTTGCTCCAAATCTTGAGAGCAACCGCGCTGCGTTAGATCTCATCCTTGAAGCGATTGAAATCGCAGGATTTAAGGCTGGCAAAGAGATTGCTCTTGCAATGGATGTTGCTGCAACTGAGTTCCATGACAACGGTAAGTACACATTTGAAGGTGCCTCAAAGACATCTGCAGAGATGATTGCGTATTACACCTCACTCGTTGATGCCTACCCAATCGTTTCAATTGAAGATCCTCTCAATGAAGAAGACTGGGCTGGCTGGACTGAAATGACTAGAAGCCTGGGTTCACGCATTCAAATCGTGGGAGATGACCTATTTGTAACTAACCCAGAGCGTCTTGCCCGTGGAATCGCAGGCGGAACAGCCAATGCTCTACTTGTTAAGGTCAACCAGATTGGAACGCTTACTGAAACTATTGATGCAGTTGAAATGGCACATCGTGCTAACTACCGCTCGATGATGAGCCATCGTTCAGGTGAAACTGAAGACACAACGATTGCTGATTTAGCAGTGGCACTGAACTGTGGACAGATTAAGACTGGTGCACCTGCACGTACTGAGCGCGTTGCTAAGTACAACCAACTACTACGCATTGAAGAAGAGCTTGCAGACGGTGCACGTTATGCCGGCCGAGATGCTTTTCCACGCTTTAAGGCATAGGTGATTTTGTGGCGCGTCGAAAACTAAGTTTTAGAAGTCGACGCAGTTCGGGGCGTGCATTGGCGCTATGGGCGATATTTTTTATATTAGCTCTAGCCATTGCACCTCCGGTAAAGAACTACTTCACCCAAAGAGCACAAATTAGTGCGCTTAATTCCCAATTAGCCTCTGATAACAAAGCGCTAGAGGCTGCACGCCAAGAACTTCTCTTGTGGCAAGATCCTGAATATATAAAGTCACAAGCACGTGAGCGTTTGCACTTTGTATTACCGGGTGAGCGTCAATACATTGTTACGGGAGAAGGAACAACCACAGATACCGAAGAGGGTACAAAGGTTGCTAACTCGCTCACTGATGGCCAACCGTGGTATTCAAGGCTTATCGCATCCATCACAGAAGCGGGTTAATGCTTTGCGCGAAGCATCACAAGCAGATTTAGATTGCATCGAAATTCAATTAGGCCGAACACCTCGTGATGTTCATGCAATTGCTTATCGATGCCCATGTGGCAAACCAGCCGTGGTTGAAACTCCACCACGTTTAGCTGATGGCACACCGTTCCCAACTTTCTACTATGCAACCTGCCCGCGTTTAACTGCAGCGATTTCAACCCTTGAAACAACAGGGTTAATGGGTGAGATGAATGAGCGGTTAGAAACTGATGCCGAACTTGCTGGGGCTTATCACGCAGCCCATGATGACTACATTGCAGCACGCACCGCGCTTGGCATTGATGTGCCTGAAGTAGAAGACGTATCTGCTGGTGGAATGCCTAATCGCGTTAAATGCCTGCATTCACTTATTGCCCACTCACTCTCTGCTGGCCCAGATGTGAACCCATTGGGCGATGAAGCTTTAGCAAAACTACCCAAGTGGTGGGAAGGCAATCCATGCGAGTAGCAGCCATTGATTGCGGTACTAACTCAATTCGCCTACTGATTGCCGATATTGAGGGCAATAGTTTTCGCGAAGTTCTGCGCACAATGGAGATCGTTCGCCTAGGCCAAGGCGTTGATGAAACAGGCCAATTCCATCCAGATGCAATTGAGCGCACGTTGGCCGCCGTTGATAAGTTCGCTGGAGAGATCGCAAAGCGCGGAGTTGAAAAGATTCGATTCTGTGCAACAAGTGCCACACGCGATGCAACTAATCGCCATCTCTTTGTTGATGGAGTTCGTGAGCGCTTAGGAATTGAGCTTGAAGTAATCAGTGGGGATGAAGAAGCGGCACTTTCTTTTGCTGGAGCGATTCAAGATCTGCACCCAAGTGATGGTCCCTTTCTTGTCGTTGATATCGGTGGTGGATCAACTGAGTTTGTCTTTGGCACAACAAGAGTTGAATCTGCAAAATCAGTCAACATAGGTTGTGTGCGAATGACTGAGCGCCACTTTGCACATGATCCAGCAACGCCTGCGCAAGTAGAAGCAGCTAGTGCTGATATAAAAGAAGCGATTGCTAAAGCTGCTGCGATTGTTCCAATCACAAAAGCCAAAACATTAATCGCAGTTGCTGGCACAGCAACCACAGTGGCAGCTGCTGCTTTGAATTTATCTGAATATGATCGCTACGCAATTCACTTATCCAGAATCACTGCGCAGCAAGTTTATGAAACATCACACATGTTTTTAACTAAAAACCGCGAAGAACGTTTAGTCCTTGGCTATATGCATCCTGGAAGAGTTGATGTGATTCCTGCAGGTGCGTTAGTTCTTTCAGAGATTATGAGCGCAA
>CANKXJ010000057.1 GCA_947487595.1 Actinomycetota bacterium | reverse complement strand
GCATTGCAAGAGAAGTTAACGGCCGACATAGTGGCCAATCACCATGACGGAGCACATGCTGCAGGGTCGATATTTATTGTTAGAGGCGGCGCCATTAAGGGATCTCGTTCATGGATTGTGGATCAAAGTAAATCGCTAGAAGGCGATGATGAGATGGGTGCGCTTTTCTACTCGATCTATAGTCAGAGTGCGCCTAGTGACATTCCTGCAGAGATTCTTATTAATGAGCTCCCATTAGATGCTACAGCGTTAGAGAGTTGGCTCAGTGGCTTGCGCGGTGCACCGGTTTCATTGAAGGTTCCCCAGCGTGGGGAGAAGGTTGAGATTCTGGCAACGGTTAAGCGCAATGCCCAGTACTCACTTATTCAGTTCTTAAGTAAGCGTGCCAATGATGCCGCGGTTAGCGGTAAGGCTCTGCTAGAGATTGAAGAAGCGTTGAATTTAGTGCGCACACCATTGCGTATTGAATGCTTTGATATCTCAAATATCTCAGGCACATCTGTTGTTGCATCGATGGTCGTTTTTGAAGACGGATTAGCTAAGAAGAGTGAGTACCGCAGGTTCATTATTAATACTGATGAGGGATTTGATGACACAAGAGCTATGCATCAAGTGATAACTCGCCGATTGAAAAGATTACTCGATGATAGATCTGTGGATGAAGCAGAAGTGGCAGAGCTGGGTGGAAAGTTGAGTAAGTTCTCATATCCACCACAACTCATTGTTGTTGATGGTGGAGCGCCGCAAGTAAATGCCGCAGCACGTGCTCTGGCTGAATTAGGTATTACAGATATCGCACTGTGTGGGTTGGCTAAAAGATTAGAAGAAGTGTGGGTTCCTGGTTCATCTGATCCGCTCATCTTGCCTCGCTCCAGTGAAGGACTTTATCTTTTACAACGCATTCGTGATGAGGCACATAGATTTGCGATTACTTTCCACCGCTCACGTCGTTCTAAGGTTATGTTGGAATCAATTCTTGATGAGATTCCACAACTTGGTCAGGCACGCAGAAAGGCGTTGCTGGAGCGCTTTGGTTCAGTAGCGGCAATCCGTAAGGCGACGCTGGAAGATATCGCTGCCACGCCAGGTATTGGCAGCAAGATTGCAGCAGTTATAGGAGAGCAACTTGCGGCAATGAATTCTCAGCAGGTAAACACAACAACTGGTGAGATTGTTGAGAATAAGTAATGAGTGTGGATTTCTTTGATTCTACAAGCGAGCAACAAATAGAGTCTTTTACAAAGAGTGCAAGAGAAATGTTAGCTGGTTATGGCCTCAATGAAGTTGAAGTGAAATGCATTAACTATGAATTTAATGCAACATTTTCAGTAGTCACAGGTAGCGGTGATAAATACGCTCTTCGGATAAACGTGAATTCCACTCGCACCTTGGGCAATATCCAGGGTGAAATTGAGTTTGTTAACTTTGCATCCAGAATCCCGGGGATTAACGTGGCAAGACCGGTTGCCAATAGTCAAGACAGTTACATTTCCTCCATTATTCATCTTGAATCTGGGCGAACTATTTATGGAATTCTCTATACATGGCTTGAAGGTGAAGAGATTGGTGATGAACCCACTCATGAGCAATTAGTGACACTCGGCGCTGCAATGGCACGGATGCATCAAAGTGCACGTGAGTTTAAGCTTTCTGAAAAAGCCCAGCTTCCGACCTTTAGTGATTGGTTGTGGAGGACTGAAGACTTTTTGCTCAGTTCTAAGAGCTTGCTCACAAAGGAGCAGTTCACTGCTATCAAATCGGCAATTGAAGTAATTGAGGCTGATACACAAGATCTTTTTGCTGCCAATCCCATACAAGTCATTCATGGAGATCTACATGGCTGGAACTTGATGTGGCATGAAGGTGAACTCTTCATCTTTGACTTTGATGATTGTGGCTATGGAATCCCACATCAGGATCTAGCTATCACCTTGTATTACTTAGATACTCGTGAGCAGGATGCGGCAGTGTTGGAGGGTTATAGAACAGTCTGCGAACTACCTATCTACACCAAGGCTCAAATGGACTCCCTGCTACTTCAACGTCGATTGGTTCTACTTAACTATCTCTATGAGACCAAAAATCCTGAACATAAAAAGATGCTGCCTGCCTATTTAGAGAAGAGCATGGAGCGTGTGAGCGGGTTCTTGACAGGTGTAAGAGGATAAAGCCATGAAGAGCAATGAGACCTTAGTCCTGACAGGGATGTCTGGAGCCGGACGTTCAACGGCGGCGAATGCTCTAGAGGATTTAGGTTGGTATGTAGTTGATAACTTACCGCCAGCGTTGCTGCCAGCTTTAGTTGGTAAAGGCACAGGTTCCCAAGGAAAAGAGTACGCAGTTGTGGTGGATGTTCGCGGAGGACATTTCTTTGATGAGTTAACTGCAGCATTAGCAGAGCTCAAGAAGAATGGTTCGGATTACCGCCTAGTTTTCTTAGATGCTACAGATCAAGCTTTAGTACAACGCTTTGAATCCACTCGCAGGCCACATCCTTTGCAAAGTGGTGATCGCATTGTGGATGGAATAGCACGTGAGAGGGCCAAACTAGAGGAAGTTCGTGCTGAGTGCGATATCGCAATTGATACGACAAATCTAAATGTGCACCAACTTGAGAAGAGAATAGGTGAGATTTTTGGTGGTGGAAAGATTCAGGGGATTCGAATTAATGTTCTTTCGTTTGGTTACAAGTATGGAATCCCAGTTGATTCAGATTTAGTTTTGGATTGCCGCTTTATTCCAAATCCACATTGGATTCCAGAACTTAGACCTCTGACAGGATTAACGACTGCGGTAAGTGAAAAGGTTTTGGGTAGTGAAGGTGTGAGTGAGTTTGTGAAGGATTATGTTGCCCTTATTAATTCTATGGTTCCTGGATATATGAATGAAGGTAAAAAGTATGTGACTATCTCTGTTGGCTGCACGGGTGGAAAGCACCGAAGTGTTGCCATTGCCGAAGAGATTGCTCGCCAACTCAGTTCTAGTGATCGCTCTGCCTACGCAACGCATCGAGATGTCGGGCGAGAATAAATAGTGCAAAAAGTAGTTGCACTTGGGGGAGGCCATGGCCTTGCCGCAACTTTGTCCGCGCTGCGCCAACTAACTAATGAGATTACCGCTGTAGTAACCGTTGCTGATAATGGTGGTTCCAGTGGACGTTTGCGTGAAGAGTTTCCGATATTGCCTCCGGGTGATCTGCGGATGGCCTTAGCTGCATTATGTGCCGATGATGAGTGGGGTCGCACGTGGGCCCACATCATGCAACATCGCTTTGAAAGTGATGGACCACTCAACGGACATGCAATGGGCAATCTCTTACTAGCATCTCTTTGGAATGAGAATGAAGATCCAGTTATTGGCTTAGATCGTGTGGGTCAGTTATTGAAAGTTATTGGTCGAGTGCTACCCATGGCTGAAACTGCTTTAGATATTGAGGGAACTTTTAATACTTCAACTGGGCGAATAGTGGTGAGAGGACAAAAGGAAGTTGCTACAGCAAAGGGCCGTATTGAATCCTTGCGTGTGATCCCTGAAAATCCACAGGCGAGATTAGAAGCACTTACTGCTATTCGTGTGGCCGACTGGATAACTATGGGTCCGGGTTCTTGGTTTTCATCGGTCATGCCACATCTGATGGTGCCGATGCAGCAAGATGCTCTACTTCGCACAAAAGCTAAAAAGATTTTGATCCTCAACCTTGATGCGACAAATACAACAACTGGGGAAGAGTTTGCTGGCTCAACACCAGAGGAACATTTAGAGTTTTTCCACTCCTATGCCCCTGAATTGAAGATTGATTATTGCCTTGTGGACTCATCTGTGGTCCGAAATTCTGTTGCCCTTGATGAAGCGGCAGCGAAAATGGACGGACAAGTAATTGCTGCCGATATTCGCAAGGCACCGGGCAGTGTTCATCATGATGTTGCAAAATTGACTCTTCATTTGGGCCACATCATGGGCCCAAAACTGGTTGGATAACCCCATGGCAATGACAGCATCAGTCAAGGACGAACTCAGTCGTGTTTCGGTGACTAAGCCATGCTGTCGCAAAGCCGAGGTTTCCTCACTGCTTCGCTTTGCTGGCGGTTTACATATTGCTGCAGGCAAGATTTTGATTGAAGTTGAGTTAGATACTTCTCAGAGTGCGCGCAGGCTTCGAAAAGATATCGCTGATATTTATGGTCATGGATCTGATTTAGCAGTGCTCTCATCTAGTGGCCTTAGAAAAGGTTCACGTTATGTTGTTCGTGTCATCGAAGCTGGAGATGCACTAGCTAGGCAAACAGGTTTAGTAGATGCCAACGGTCGCCCCGTAAGAGGGTTGCCTCCTCAAGTAGTCTCTGCTGCCATCTGTGATTCAGAGGCAGCTTGGCGTGGTGCTTTTATTGCACATGGTTCACTCACTGAACCTGGACGCTCCTCTTCATTGGAAATTACATGTCCAGGCCCAGAAGCGGCGCTGGCATTAGTGGGTGCGGCGCGTCGAATGGGAATTGTGGCAAAAGCTAGGGAAGTTCGCGGTGTGGATCGCGTTGTGATTCGCGATGGTGATGCCATTGGAGTTTTGCTTACACGCCTTGGTGCACATGAATCAGTACTTGCTTGGGAAGAGCGCCGCATGCGCCGTGAAGTTCGCGCAACAGCGAATCGCTTAGCAAATTTTGATGATGCAAATCTTCGCCGTTCTGCTCGCGCAGCAGTTGCTGCAGCAGCACGTGTGCAGCGCGCGATGGAGATTCTTGGTCCAACGATTCCAGATCATTTGAAAGAAGCAGGCGAGCTTCGTATTAATCATGGACAAGCATCACTGGAAGAGTTGGGCTCACTTGCCACACCTCCAATGACTAAAGATGCGATTGCCGGTCGAATCCGCCGCTTATTGGCGATGGCTGATAAACGAGCGGGAGAGCTCGGAATTCCCGATACTGAAAGCGGACTTTCCCCTGATTTGTTGAATTAAGGCCTTTATTACTGAAGAGTTCACGCAATGGTCACTGATATGATTACCCCTAAGACCCCAACGTTGTGGCAGATTAAATGCATATTTCAACGTTTGGGCTTTTTCATTTAAAGCCCCATGAGTAGCAAGGAAACAGACTGTGATTAATGTCGGAATTAATGGTTTTGGACGCATCGGACGCAACTTCTTTCGTGCATCTCTAACAAACCCAAATATCAATATCGTTGGAATCAACGACCTCACACCTAATGAGACTTTGGCAC
>CANKXJ010000056.1 GCA_947487595.1 Actinomycetota bacterium | reverse complement strand
GCTGTTTCTGGACCTGCAGCCGTGGTTGCTCCAGTTATTGCCACATTGGGCCTACTCGGATTAATTAGGAGCATTGTGGGATTGACTTGGGGTGGGGAGTTCAAATCAATTAAAGCGCCAGCATCCATCGATGGTTTCACCATAGGCGAAATGACAATTCCTTTCTCACCTTTAAATCTTCTGATTATCGTGACGGTTTTCATAATTCTCATTGCTCTAGCAATCATATTTCAACGCACGAATCTGGGCCTATCTTTGCGTGCTTCAGCCTATGCACCAGAGATTGCGCAGTTAGCGGGTATCAAGACTGCGCGAACAAGAACTATTGGTTGGGCAATCGCCGGTGGAGTTGGTGGAGAGGCTGGAATGTTAGTGACTGCTTCTAACTTCCTTTCACCTTATTCGCTAGATCTATTACTGGTCTTTGGATTTATTGCAGCGGTTATTGGCGGTCTTGAAAGTATGGTCGGCTCTGTTGTTGGGGCACTAATCCTTGGAATTGCCCTAACTTTTATTTTGAACTACGTCGGTACCTCATTGGTATTTATCGGTGGATTTTTAGTTCTCATCGTGGTGCTACTTGTTAAGCCAGATGGAATAATGGCCAGAGGCAGGGCGCGCCGTGCGTAAAAAACTAGCTCTCTTCATTCTCCTTGGTTGGATCTTGCTTTTAATCGGTGATCGCATCGATGAACTTCGTGTGTATCAAGGAGCGCAGATTGCGATGTATGCGATTGCTCTCTCATCAATAGTTTTACTGACTGGTTACTCCGGCCAAGTATCACTTGGCAATGGCGCGATGATGGCCGTGGGTGGCTATGCCGCTGCACTGACTCTTAATAATCTAGGGAGCCCGGTTTGGTTTGCATTTGTGATGGCAGTAGTTGTCTCAGCTCTCTTTGGCGCTTTCCTTGGAGTAGCAGCTGCCCGATTATCCGGACCATATCTGGCGGGAACAACGCTGGCTCTAGCTGTGGGTCTTCCAGAAATTGCCAATCAATTTGATTTTCTTGGAGGAGTGCCTGGACTTCTCTTTGATGTTGGTTTTCCTCCTGAAAGGTTTGGAGAAGAGTTCACTCAATATAAGTGGTTCTTTTGGATCGCTACCTTTTTAGCCCTACTCTCTTTATTTATCACCTCTAATATCCTTCAATCGCGCTATGGACGAACTTGGCGTGCGATCCGAAGTAACGCTTTGGCCGCTGAGCTATCGGGGGTCCATGCTGGGCGGATGAAGATTCTTGCTTTCACCATCAGCTCAGCCATTGCTGGGCTAGCTGGTGCGGTGCTGGCCATGACTATCAGTCTGGTAGCCCCAGGGGCCTACACACTCTCTCTCTCATTTGCACTGGTCACCGGGGCGGTGCTCGCTGGCGTCTCTAGCCTGCCGGGTGTGGTCTTCGGAGCGCTGATCCTGGTTGCAATACCTGAGATCGCAGATGTTCTGGCAAACCGACTGGGGGGTGATGAGAGCTTAAACAACTATCTCCCAGGTCTGATTGTGAGTGTTTTGCTCATCCTTTCAGTGATTTTCACCCCAAATGGTCCGGGAGAGAAGCTCAAAAGCCGACACCATAAAAAAGCGTGAGTGCCTTAAATTACTAGAGGGTAACTAGTAGATTACGAGAAGTTTAACAACCCTCGATGGAAGGAAAACAATGATCAGAAAGACTCGTGCAAAGGGGACCTGGCTTGCAGCCACGGTGCTCGCAGTTGGCAGCCTATTTGCAACAGCGCTCCCAGCACACGCAGAGACGGGAGTTAGCAGCAGCGAGATAAAACTCGGTATCACTCTTCCGCTCACTGGAGCAGCATCGCCGGGCTATAACAAGATCGGTAATGCTATGAACGCATACTTCAAGTATGTCAATGACAACGGCGGAGTCTATGGTCGAAAGATCACCCTCATCCAGAAAAATGATGAGTACTCCCCACAGTTGTCGATTGCTAAGACAAATGAATTAATTTTAAAGGATAAAGTTTTTGCACTAGTCGGCCCACTTGGAACTGCAAACTACACATCAGTACATAAGTCTGTAGGCCTTGCCAAGCGCGGTGTTCCAAGTCTTTTCCTCAACACTGGATTTAGTGGATTTGCAAATAAGAAGAGTTATCCAAGTTCATTCATGATTCTTCCTTCCTACGCTATGGAAGCAAAGATCATTGCAAAATTCCTCAAAGAGAATCATGCTGGAAAGAAACTCGGCATTGTTTATCAGAACGATGAATTCGGAATTGATGGAATGGGTGCATTTAAGGCAGCTGGTACTAAATTTGATGTATCTGTTCCTTACACATCAGGTACTCAGAGCGCAGCCACTGCACAGACCTGGGTCTCCCAGCTTGCAGCAGGCGGAGCTCAGGTGGTTGTCTTCTTTGGCGTAACTTCAGCAACAGCTCCGCTACTTGCAGTAGCTGCAGCAGCTAAGTACGCACCACAATGGATCCTTGGATCAGTTGGTGCAGACCCATTAACTCTACGAGCACTTGGTGTTCCATTAGCAGTTCTCAATGGCGCACAGACTCCAGCTGGTAATCCATCACCAAATGACACTAGCGATGAGTACGTCAAGCAGTTCCAAGAGATCAATACCAAATACAACACTGGTACTGCATTTGATGACTATGTACTTCAAGGTATGAACATCGGTCTAATGACTGTTCAAGGTCTACGGGCTGCAGGATCAAGCCCAACCCGAAAGAAATTGATTAGTGCTATGGAAGGCAAGGGCTCAACCTTTGCATCCGTTGCTTACTCTCCTCTTGGGTATTCAAAGACCAGCAACGTTGGTCATACCGGTTACTACATGGCAGTTATGGATGCCAGCGGAGATAGAAAACCATTTGGTGGAAAAGTCACGCTCTACACCACTGATAGTGGCTCTGGTCCAGTTGTGGTATCCACCTTCAAACGTCCGGCAATGCCAGCGAGAGGATTACCAAGTAACTCATGAGAAACTTTAAATTCAAGCGTTCCTTAACGCTCATAGCAGTTACATCACTGCTCTCAATTACCGTTGTTTCAATTCCAACGGCTGCACAAGCAGCTCCTGCTTGCACCACGGCAAACTATGTAACCACTTGCCTTGGAGCAACTACAGACACTGCTCCTTATATGTTGATGACTCCAGCGAACTTCAATGGAACCGTATATCTCTGGTCTCATGGGTATCGTCCAAATGTTCCAGTTCCTGCAGGAATCCCAGGATATGGTGGCTATACAGTCACTAATACTCCAGAGCCTGCACCTGGGGGAAATCCAGAAGTTATTGGAGCTCTTCTTGCTAAGGGATACGCCGTGATGGGCTCTGGTTTTGCCCGTCAAGGATGGAATGCTAACTCGGCAATTAAAACTAATGTCGAGTTAATTGGTATCTACAAGAAGCAATATCCAAAGACCACAAAAGTTATTTCTTGGGGTAATTCGCTAGGCGGCTTCCAATCGCAGTATCTGGCTGAGAAACACCCAGAGCTAATTAGCTCAGCTGGAGCACTCTGTTTATCATCTGACGTATTGGCGATTAGTGATACAGCTGCAGATGCTCTGTGGTTGATCAAGACATTCTTTGATCCAACTATCAAGGCTGGAAATTATTCAGCTGGAGCAGCTGGATATGCCGAAGCAATGGGAGATCTCGTGAAGGTCTTTACCGTAATTGGCGCTATGCAGGCAGGTATTGCTGCAAATCCAACTGCACCTGCTTGGCCAGCTACATCGAAAGTCCCCGATGCTCTCAAGGCAGTTCCATCACGAAGTGCATTAGTTCTAATTGCACTCTTGACCGGATTACCTATGCAATCGGCACACTTTGATGGAACGTCAGCTCCTGCAGGAATTCCAGCAGCGAGCGCACTTTCATTCCAGTTGGCTATCAATCCATCTCTTGCTGCTCTAGAGAACATTGCGAATGCGGCAGCTCTTGCTGCATTCCAGATCTATGACCTTGAGCTACAAACAGGTGGCGTTTGGTATGACAACACCGCAACTGATTGGGCTGCACGTGTTTCAGATGAACGTTTCATCTGGGCCTCAGCGCTATCTGGTGAGTCAGCAACAAATGCACTTCTTGGATACTTAGCCGCTGTTCCAAAGACAAAGGCTAATCCAGATGCACGAGCAAAGGTTGCAACACTTGGTACCCACACGGGAATCTCAAAAGTTCCAACTGTTCTATATACAGGTCTAGCCGATCCAATCTTGGGTGCATCACAACAGCAGTCAATCATTGATAAGCATGATGCCTATCTTGCACAACAATGGCCAGCAAATAGAGATGCAGCAGTTAAGAAAAGAGCTGTAAACAATCTATTGCCACTGTGGGGTGTTCCTGCTGCTAAGTACACCAAGTTCACAGCCGCTGGATCTCCAGATACAACGGTTGCTGCAACTCCAGGAACTAATCACTGTAACTTCACCGTTAAACAGTACTTAGCAATTGCAGAACTACTTGCTTATGCTGCTGATAACGGTAAGCACCTATCAGGAGGTCCACTACTAACTAAGATTCGTAAGGCAGGAAATATGACTTACGATCGCGGTTATGTAGCTCCGAAGTTGAAGAACTAGTTCGAAGAATCACTAGTAATACATCGAGGGTAGTAAACGGGGGCTTCGGGAAACCGAGGCCCCCGTTTCCTTTACTCTTAAGCCGTGAGAATCGATGTGGCAACGGCGCAAGAGATGTTTGATCTCGGCATCTCTCTTTCTGTACAACTTAAAGCAGGTGACTTAATTCTTATAAATGGCCCCCTTGGTGCAGGAAAGACAGTGTTAGCACAAGGTATTGGCAAAGGTTTAGGAATAGATGAGATCACTTCTCCCACATTTGTAATCTCTAGAACACACAAAGCTGTCCTGCCCATGATTCATGTGGATGCATACCGCTTAATTGATACCGACAACCCCAATCTTTATTTGGATGATCTGGATTTAGACACAGAAAACTCAGTCACAGTTGTTGAGTGGGGTGGGGCTGAATCAGCACGTTTGAATGAGGATCGCTTAGAGATAAGCATTGATAGAACAAATGAAGTTCGCCAGGTTGAGATTAAAGTAGTTGGCGCTCGCTGGAATGGCTTTGCGATATGACGATTACTTTAGCTATTGATACTTCCACTTCTCGCACATCAGTTGCAATTATTGAAGATGGATTAATACTGTGGAATGGACACAGAGATGGTGCAACAGAACATGGTCCAGCTCTGCCGTCACTGGTTCAAGAAGGCATTAAAGGTTTTGCTATCGATGAAGTTGTAGTTGGGATGGGGCCTGGGCCATTTACAGGTTTGCGTGTAGGAATTGCTTTTGCGCAAAGCTTTGCATTAGCTCGAGGGATTTCAGTTCGTGGGGTGTGTTCACT
>CANKXJ010000055.1 GCA_947487595.1 Actinomycetota bacterium | reverse complement strand
TGCCACATGCCTCACACCATCACATGCGTTGAACTACACGCTAATGAATGGGCCAGGCTGCGAGATATTCGCTTAAAAGCACTCATTGATAGTCCACATGCATTTGGTGGTACTTATGAGAAAGAAAGCTCGCTCGATGAACAACAATGGCGATTAGATTTTGCAAAGCAAACCCACATAATTGCTGCAGTAGATGGTGTTGATGGAGCCATGATGTATGTGGAAAATCTTGAAGGTGATTTTGGTGCCACATGCTGGATTGGCGGGTGTTGGAGTGGGCCTGATTTTCGTGGAGTGGGCCTGATGCGGGCCATGTTTGAATTCTTAGATAAGCAAGCAGCATCACGAGATTGGCTCATTCAAGGCCTTGGTGTGTGGACAGATAATGAGTTAGCAATCTCGGCCTATGAAAAACTAGGCTTTGTTGAAGTGGGTGGACCACAACCAAGCACGCGTCAGCCCGGAAAGTTTTATCAGCAAATGATTAGAAAAACGATTAAAGCTTAAATCTCTGAAACTTGATACTTAGCTTTTGCTAACCATGCTGGATTAATCTCAACACCCCAGCCTGGACCCTGTGGAATCTGTACTTTCCCACCTTCAATTGCAAAGGGATTTCCTAGAAAGAGATCTTTTTGCCATGGGTAATACTCAAAGCCTTCAATAGAAAACTCTAAATACTTTCCTGGATTGGGAATAGCACCTAGTAGATGCATGGTGGCGATAGTTACAAGTGAAAGATTGGCGCTATGAGGCGTGATTGGCATACCAGCCTTCTTAGCCATCTCTACAACTTTTAACGTTCTCCAGATTCCACCCATATACATAATGTCTGGCTGCAAGACATCAACAGCACGCATATCTATCATGCGCTTCCAGGTGACAAGATCCCAATCCTGTTCACCGCCAGTTACATCAATCTTTAATGCATCAGTAACTTGCTTAGTTTCCTCAAGCTCCCAGTATTTGCATGGCTCTTCAAAGTGACTAATACCCTCTGATTCAAGTAGTGCGCCAACTTCAATTGCGCGCTTAGGTGAAAAACCACTGTTGCCATCTACTAATTTAGATATTCCATCACCAAGGGCGCGTGCAACAACTGGGACGACTTCCTCTGTGCGGCCGGGCCACTCATCAATATCATTTCCGCACTCTGCACCAACGCGCCATTTGAATGCATCAAAGCCAAACTCATCACGTAGCTTTACTAAGCGCTCTGCTTCATCCTTTGGCGTGATGTCACGGCGCATGGAAGATGCATAGGTGCGCAGCTTCTTTGCGCTTCCACCAAGAAGTTCGACAACTGGTTTGCCTTCAACCTTTCCGCGCAAATCCCACAGGGCGGTATCTAAACCGGCATTGGCACGAGCTCGGTAGCTTCCTGGAAATTTATGTTCACGGGCTTCAACCAGAGTAACAAGTGCTCCAATATCTGATGCATCTTTACCTAATACCCATGGAGCTACTTGGCGATGAAAAACCTGCGCAGTGATATCTGAATGATAGTTAGATGTTTGTCCCCATCCGATGTGACCATCAGATGTTGTTAGCTTAACAAAGCAAACGAACTCATCAGTAAATGTTTCTAGCTTTGCAATTGAACCAAAGATCATCCAGCAGCCTTGACGAATAGCGGCATATCTAGAAGTGATACTGAGACAGTTGCACCTGCTCCGATGCCAGCAGCATCAGAGCTTAGAAGCTGGGCAGTAATTTTAGTTCCATCATTCATGGTGATGTTTAAGCGGCATGATGCTCCAAGAAAGCTTGCCGCTGCAACAGTTGCATTGCCGGATTTGCTGGCAACAACATCAAGGCTCTCTGGGCGAACGAGAGCAATTCCTGTTCCAGAAGTTACAGAGCCTGGAAGAGTTTTAACTACGCTTCCTAGAACTTCAATTGAGCCGCCGGAGACCTTGCCAGAGATTGGATTGGTTAATCCAACGAACTCAGCAACAAATGATGTCTTAGGGCGGTCATAGAGCTCTGATGGGGCCGCGATTTGTTCTAGTTGGCCGTTGCGCATAACTCCCACGCGATCAGCGATACTCAAAGCTTCTTCCTGATCGTGAGTAACAAAGAGAGTGGTAGTACCAAGCTCCACCTGAATGCGTCGGATCTCTTCACGCAGCTGGGTGCGAACCTTGGCATCAAGGGCTGAGAGTGGCTCATCTAGCAGTAATACCTTTGGTGAGATCGCAAGGGCGCGGGCCAGGGCAATGCGCTGTTGCTGTCCACCAGAGAGCTGATACGGATAGTGGTTTGCGTGGCTTGATAAACCGACTAAATCTAAAAGTTCGGCCGAGCGTTCCTTACGTTTTTGGCTTGAAACCTTATGGGTCCGTAGTTTTAAACCATACTCAACATTTTCGCGTGCAGTCATATGTGGAAAGAGAGAGTAGGCCTGGAAAACCATTCCCATTCCGCGCTTGCTTGCACTTTGAAAAGTTACATCTTTTCCATCAACCATGAGTTGACCACGATCTAACTCTTGCAAGCCAGCCAATGCTCGAAGCGCTGTTGTCTTGCCGCAGCCAGATGGACCAAGAAGTGCGACAAGTTCACCTTGTGCGATGTCCAGACTCAGACCATCAAGTGCCTTGACCTTTCCAAAGTACTTGGCGAGGTCAACTAGTTGTACATATGTCGATGAGCTCAACGTATGTCTCCTTCTCTATTAGGCGATGTCAACATCAAGAACAGCCCCTTGACGTTTTTTATTTGGGATGAGTAAAAGAAGCACGAGAACAAATAGCAAAGAGGCAACAGAGACCGCAACCGCCACTTGTCCATCCGTACGTCCGATTTGAGCGATGACAACTTGGAAAGTCTTGAAATTTAGGATGTTTGAAATCGTGAATTCGCCAAGTACAAGGGCGATTGCAATGAATGAACCATTGATGATTCCAGTTTTAATGGTTGGCATAATGATTCCAAAGATCACTCGCGAAATACTGGCCCCCAAAGTAGTTGCAGCTTCGGCCAAGGTGTGAATATCAACGGCATCAAGGGCTGCTGAGAGCGAGCGATATGTGTAGGGGAGGATAAGCATGGAATACACACCAGCCAGAGTGATGGGAGATTCACTCAGATTTATAGAAATCCATCGGTATAGCGGCGCGATACCTACAACGATAACGATGGCAGGAATAGCTAGGGGAATAAGACAAAGAAGTTCAAATGGGCGGCGAAGTAGAGGTAACTTCAACTGCACCCAAATCGCTGTTGGTACAACTAGGAACAGGATTATCGCCATGACGATAAGTGCGGTGATGAGTGAGCGTGTCACAGCTTCAAAGAGAGCCTCCTGAGTTCCAATTACTTTCCATGCTCGCAATGTGCGGCCGGAATCCTCAAATCCATAAGGCTTGGTTGAAAAATCAAACATCGCATAGAGGGGAACTAAAAGATAAAAGCCGACAACTGTGATGATTGACCAGCGCCAGATTTTCACACCCATTCTCTGTTTCATCGACGTTGCTCCCACTTACTCACGTTGCGTCGAAGTAGTGCATACAAGGTCATAGCAATGATGACGACAATGACCATAAAGAATGATAAAACTTTTGCTTCAGCCGGATTTGATCCACCAGTCTCACTCGTGAGCGCTGTGGCAATCTGAAGAGGAGTTAAGAAATCTGCAAGGTTTATCAAGATACTTGCAGTGGCATATGCCGAAAAAGAGTTAACGAAGAGAAGAAGGGCTGCTCCTGCAAAAGATGGGGTCAGAATTGGGATTCCAACACGCAGCCAGTATTCGTAGTACTTGCCACCTAGGGCATCAGAGGCTTCACGCCACTGTGGTTGTAAATTCTCCAGTGTAGGAAGAAAAACAAGGACCATCAATGGGATCTGAAAAAAGGTATAGAGAACGGCTAATCCATTCATGCTATAAAGCCAGCTAGCATCGGCAAGAAAAGTTGTAGGTAAGAACTGTGTAGCAAAAGTTAAGACTAAGCCGTTAAAACCAAATGTTGCCAGAAAAGCAAAGACAAGCATGACGCCACCGAACTGGGCCAACACGCTACTGAGTGCTACTGAAATTTTGTAGAAGAGGCCGCCTTGTTTTCCTGAGGCGATCGCCCAAGCAAAGAGACCACCCAGAATCGCACCGATGATGGCGGTTTTAATTGAGATTTCAAGAGAGTTTCCAAATGCACCCCTGGCAATCGGAGAGTTAAAAACTGCCTTGAGTTCAACCGTACTTGCAACACCGTAATTATCTTTGAACGCACCCGACATAACATTCCATGTTGGATAGAGAAGGAAGATGCCAGTGAATAGGAGAAAGGGAAGAGCGCCAAGGTATGCGCTCTTACTGCGCCAATACCGAGAACCGGTCCTGCCATTGGCAGAACCGGTTCCCTTGTATTGAAGCTGTGTCAATGAATTGACGTTTCTACTTAGTTAGTTCCTACAGCTGCAGGCCATGCAGTCTTTAGGTAAGCACGAGCAGCAGCGGTCTGAGCTGATGTTGCAGCTTCTGCAACAACCTTGCTCTTACCAATTGATGCTAAGCCAGCTGCAGATGCACGCTTGGTCTTAATGAGGTGCACCCAAAGAGTTGGAGTTGCTCCACCTTGTGCCCAAACATCGGCACCGACTTCACCAAGTGTGTATTCCATCCATAGACGCGCACATGCTGGATGTGGTGCCCATGCTGAAATCGCGCTGTTGTATGTAGAACCTACTGAAGCAGGTGTGAACATCTTCCAGACTTTACCAATCTTTGCAAACTCCTTAACAACGCCTGCCTGTAGGTAGCCGTTATCGATTACAACTGGTGTTTGACCAGATGCGATTGTTGCCTGTGTTGGGTTTACGTTGATGAAGTTACCTGCATCTTTTAACTTCTTGAAGAATGCAACACCCTTTGAAACATCATCAAATGTTCCACCAAGTGCCTTATTAATCATGTAGATACCGTTCATCGCAGCCGATGAACCTAGTGGATCTCCGTTAAGAGCAATCTTGCCCTTGAACTTTGGATCTAGTAGATCATCGAGCTTTGTAATTGTTCCAAGAGTTCCACTGTAACCAATTGTCATTGTTCCTGTGTAGTTAGGTGTGAATTGTGCAGTTGGATCAACTGTCTTTGCAAATTGGAGGTTACTCCAAGTTCTCACCTTGTATGGGGCATAAGTTCCGGTGTTAAGATACTTAACAGCAACTGCTAAACCAATATCAAAAACATCTGGTGAGCGCTTTGTGCCCTTGTTTGTAACTGCGGCATCAATTTCTTCTTGAGATGAACCTTCTGGGTTTGCCTCATCGATCTTGACTCCGTACTTCTTCTTGAAGCCATCAATCATGTCGCCATAGTTTGCCCAGTAAAGAGGCAAAGCGATTACATTGAGTTGTCCTTCTTTACGGCACTCTGCTTCAAGTCCGGCAATACCGCCAGCTTGACCAGCACTTGTTACCTTAGAGAAGTCACGAGCTGCATTAGCTGGTGAGCTTTGAATCACTGGGATCGCTAGTGCAACAACAAGTGCTGCAGCTACTGATCCGCTAGTTAGTTTTGAAAACTTCACTGCGTTCCTCCTAGTTGTAAGTGGTATGTGTTTTGTCATACATCCTTACCTCTTGCACTACACGT
>CANKXJ010000054.1 GCA_947487595.1 Actinomycetota bacterium | reverse complement strand
TAGGAAAACCGCTGCATGGATCGTCCGGTTCATGTGCTTCAGTTCAAGGAGGAAGAACTTGATTAATACCAACGATGCAGATGCTAAAAAGTTAGCAGAGCTCGGATATAAACAAGAGTTTGATCGCAAATGGACAGGTTTCCACAACTTTGCCATCTCTTTTTCAATTATTTCAATTCTGTCGGGCTGCTTCACTACTTTTGGTCAAGCATGGGCAAATGGTGGACCTGTTGCGATATCTATTGGTTGGCCGATTATTGCAGCATTAATTTTAGTTATCGCTCTTTGCATGGCAGAACTCGTCTCTGCGATGCCTACAGCAGGTGGAATTTACTATTGGGCATGTAATTTGGGCAAGCCAATCCATGGATGGATGACTGGCTGGCTCAATTTAATTGGGCTCATTGCAGTTACTGCGGCCGTTGATTACGGCTTCGCACTCTTCTTTGTTACTGCGCAAAACATGTATACAAGTGGATTTGATCCTAAGGATTTGAGTAACCTCTACCCAACAGACCTCAACTATATTTTCCTTGTTTTTGTCGTGACACTCGCATTGCACGTACTTATAAACATTTTTGGAGCCAAGATAATTCACTCGCTTCAAACCATAAATGTTTATTGGCACGTCGGTGGCGTTGCTGCGATTATCTTGATTCTTGTTTTGATTCCTACAGAACATCAGACCATCTCATGGATGTTTACTGAGAGAATTAACTTGAATGGAATGAACGGCGGCACAACAGAGGGCTTAGGCTATTGGTTCTATGTCTTGCCTCTTGGCTTCCTGCTGACTCAATACACAATTACTGGTTTTGATGCATCTGCACACGTCTCGGAAGAGACTGGACATGCAGGCAAGACAGCAGCACAAGGCCTGTGGCGAGCAGTTGCAGTTTCAGCTGTTGCTGGCTGGATTCTCCTTCTCTCATTTTTATACGCCGCAACTAACGTAACTGCGCTCAATGAGTGGTTTGGTTTCTCACCAGTCATCTTCTTAACTTCGCTTCCAATCTTCTGGGCTAAGTTAATTATGGTTCTTACATTAGTGGGACAGTTCTTCTGTGGTATGTCCTGCGTAACTGCAGCATCACGCATGGCCTTTGCCTTCTCTCGCGATCAGGCAGTTCCAGGACACAACTTCTGGAGAAAACTAGATAAGAACAGAAACCCTTCCAATGCTGCATTGGGAGTTGGACTTTTTGCAGCTGTCTTGACTCTTCCAGCACTCATTCAAGTTGAAGAGCGTGTTGCACCACTTGCCTTCTATGCAGTGACTTCTGTTGCTGTTATTGGCTTATTCGCTGGATTTGCAATTCCAATCTATCTTCGATGGAGAGCAGGAGATTCATTCAAGGTTGGAGAGTGGACTCTAGGAAAGCATTACAAGTGGATGGCCCCATTGGCAGTAATTGAAATTATTATTATTTCAATCTACTTCGTCCTACCAGTAGTACCAACGGCTAACTGGTTTTCTCCAGATTTCGATCTGAGAGATGCTAACTACGCCCCAATTGCACTATTAATCGTAATTGGCGGAGCATATATCTGGTGGTTAGCTGGAGCGAAGAAGACGTTCCGTGGAGCTCGCAAGACTATCGATGAAAAATAACTAATAAGGGCTAAGCCCTGTCGCACTTACTGTGTGACAGGGCTTTTCTCATCTTAAACTGAGGAGGTTTGAAAATGGCGGCAAAAGGACGAGTCGAAAATCTAGTAGCAATTGTTACTGGTGCTGGGTCAGGAATTGGGCAAGCTAGCGCAATTCGCCTGGCGGAAGAAGGCGCAACGGTTGTTTGTGCAGACCGTAACTCAGAGTCTCTAGAGATAACAAAAAAGCTAATTGCAGATCTTAACTTGCATTCAGAAAGCTATGTTATTGACATTTCAGAGAGTAAATCATGCGATGAATTGGTAGCTCATACCGTAAGCACTTATGGATCTGTCGATATTCTTGTTAACAATGCAGGTGTAAACCTACCTGGGGTGTTCCATGAAGTCTCCAATGAAACTATTGACCAAACTTTGGATATAAATGTAAAAGGTGCGATGTACTTAACTCGAGCTGCTATTCCTCATATGCTGAAGAATAATCGTGGTTCTATTGTGAATATGTCCAGTGTTAATGGTTTAGTGAGTGAACCCTTTCTTAGCGTGTATTCAGCATCTAAGGGCGCAATAGTTATGCTCACAAGAGGTATCGCACTTGATTACGCAAAGCAAGGAATTCGATGTAACGCTATTTGCCCGGGGTGGGTGGATACACCCATTAATTATGCCCACGCAGAATTGCTCGGTGGGATCGATCATGTTTATTCAAATATCTCCTCTTTTCAACCCATTGGCCGCCCAGGAACGAGTCGAGAAATAGCTAATCTTGTTCTTTTTCTGGCCTCGGATGAATCATCATTTATGACCGGATCTATCGTTTCAGCCGATGGCGGCATGACAGCCCAATAATTTGAGTACTACTTCTCACAAAAAAGACTTACAAAATCCCAGACTAATTCGGTAGTCTAGGCATTATGACATCATTGACGATTGCTGATTTAACAGCCAAGATCAAGAGCGGTGAAGTAGATACCGTCGTAGTAGCCATGACTGATATGCAGGGTCGCTTAACAGGTAAGCGCATCCATGGAACCTTCTTCCTCGATGAAGTCCTCAAGCATGGCACCGAGGGTTGTAATTATCTTTTAGCTGTAGATGTCGATATGAACACCGTTGATGGATATGAGATGTCTTCATGGGAGCGCGGCTATAGCGATTTCGCTCTAGTTCCAGATATGGACACGCTACGCATGATTGATTGGCAAGAAGGTGCCGCACTTGTATTAGCCGATGTGCAGTGGCTAGATCACACAGATGTAGTTGCATCTCCCCGCCAAATACTTCGCAAGCAAGTTAAAGCGTTAAAGGATGCTGGCATGGAAGCCATGTGTGGCACCGAGCTAGAGTTTGTCGTGTACAAGGACACATATGAGGAAGCGTGGAACAAGGGCTATAAGAATTTGATTCCTGTGAATCAATACAACGTGGATTACTCCATCATGGGTGGATCACGAATTGAGCCGCTCTTGCGCAGAATTCGCTTGTCTATGGCCAAAGCAGGAATGATAGTTGAGTCGGTTAAGGGTGAATGTAACTTTGGTCAGCATGAAATTGCCTTTAAGTACTCAGATGCACTTTCAAATTGCGATAACCACGTTATCTATAAGAACGGCGCAAAAGAGATTGCAGCCCAAGATGGTTATGCACTTACTTTCATGGCTAAGCCAAATGAAAAAGAAGGTAACTCTTCACACATCCACCTCTCTTTCCGTGGCCTAGATGGTTCTATGGTGATGGCTGATGATTCAGATAAAGAACAGGGTTTGAGTGATCTTGGACGCCAGTTCATTGCCGGGCAGATTGCCCATTTGCGCGAGATATCTTTGCTCTTTGCTCCTAATATCAACTCGTATAAGCGCTACGTCCCGGGTTCATTTGCCCCAACAGCTATCCGCTGGGGTCGCGATAACCGCACATGTGCACTGCGCCTGGTTGGCAAGGGTCAAAGCCTTCGCCTTGAAAACCGTGTTGCAGGCGGTGACGTAAATCCATATCTAGCTGTTTCTGGAATTATCGCTGCTGGTCTTGATGGAATTAAGAACAAGATGGTTTTAGAGCCAGCATTTACTGGAAATGCTTATGCCTCAGATTCACAGCGCATTCCTTCTTCTATGAATGAGTCTTTGGCACTATGGGAAAACTCTGCCTGGGTAAAGGAAACCTTTGGGGCAGAAGTTCAAGCCCACTATGCAAACATGGCCAAGATTGAAATTGCCGCATATGGCAAGGCAATCACCGATTGGGAATTAGTCCGCAACTTCGAAAGGTTCTAAACCACAGTGTCCACTTCATACGATGTAATCAACCCTGCCACAGAAAAGATTGTTAAGAATGTTCCTCATTTAGATTTGGAACAAACTGATGCAGTTATCGCAAAGGCAGCCAAGGCTTTCCAGAGTTGGAAAAATGTGGCACCTGGTGAGCGTGCGCGTTTGCTTCGCGCTTTCTCTCAAGTAGTAACTGATCACCGTGAAGAGTTGGCACAGCTAGAAATCACAAACGCTGGTCACACCCGAGGCAACGCACTCTGGGAAGCAGACAACGTTGCTAATACGCTGATGTATTACTCAGCAGCTCCAGAGCGTTTATTCGGCAAGCAAATTCCAGTCCCTGGTGGGGTAGACATAACTTTTAAAGAGCCTCTAGGTGTTGTTGGAATCATTGTTCCTTGGAACTTTCCTATGCCAATTGCTGGTTGGGGCTTTGCGCCAGCGCTAGCAGCTGGAAACACCGTTGTTTTAAAACCCGCCGAATACACACCATTAACTGCAATTCGCCTGGGTGAACTTGCATTGCTGGCTGGAATTCCAGAGGGTGTTCTCAATATCTTGCCTGGAAAGGGCAGCGTTGTTGGTAATCGCTTTGTCACACATCCCCTAGTTCGAAAAGTCGGCTTCACTGGCTCAACTGAAGTTGGAAAGCAGATCATGGCTGGATGCGCAGATCAGGTAAAGCGCGTAACACTTGAACTAGGTGGCAAGAGTGCCAACATTATCTTTGCTGATGCAGATATTGAAAAAGCAGCAGCTAGCGCACCGGGCGCAGTTTTTGATAACGCTGGCCAAGATTGCTGTGCACGTTCTCGGATCCTTGTGCAAAAGTCTGCATTCGATACGTTCATGGAGCACTTCGAGGTAGCGGTTAAGAAATTCCGTTGTGAAGATCCAAATCTTGCTACGGCTGATATGGGACCACTAATTTCAAAGAAGCAGTTTGATGTCGTTGAGTCTTATCTTGATGAAAAAATCGCTTTCCAAGGTTCAGCCCCATCGGGAGCTGGTTACTGGATGCCTCCAACAGTTTTGCTTCCTAAGAATGCCCAAGCTAAATCTTGGCGTGAAGAGATCTTCGGACCTGTTGTCTCTGTTCTTACTTTCGAAGATGAAGCAGAAGGCATCAAGATGGCAAACGACAGCGAGTATGGATTATCAGGATCTATCTGGACGCGTGATGTTGGAAAAGCTCTTCGTGTTTCTCGCGCAATTGAATCAGGCGCACTATCTGTGAATTCAAACTCTTCAGTGCGTTTCTGGACACCATTTGGTGGCTTTAAGCAATCAGGTCTAGGACGTGGTCTTGGACCAGATGCTGTTGATGCTTACACTGAGTTGAAGAACGTATTTATCTCTAACGATTAATTAGATCGTCCGAATTGGCGCGGTTGCGATGCGATCAAGAAATTGATCAACTAAATCGTAGCCGCGCTGATTACTTTGCGCTTCAAGTTTTCTAGTCTCAGCACGCAACTGATCAACCACTACGCCTTCAGATTCAACCTCGGCGCATCCCCCATCCATTGCAAGCCACATATCTAAAACTTCAGAATCAATCTCTGGATGAAACTGCAGACCTAATGTGCGACCAAAGTGAAATGCCTGCGGACACAATTGAGTTCGAGCAATCTCTGTTGCCCCAGGTGGAACAGTGAATCGATCCCAGTGATATTGAAACCAAGGTCCTTTAGGAATCAAACTCTCATCATCACTATCTAATTCATACCAACCAAGTTCTGCGTGTGGAGAGCGAGAAACAACGCCGCCTAGAACGCGAGACATGAGCTGTCCCCCGAGATCGG
>CANKXJ010000053.1 GCA_947487595.1 Actinomycetota bacterium | reverse complement strand
ACCAAGTAATACAAAGATAGAACTGGTCGTATCTGGCCATCTTCCCTTAAAACGGGCGGCAATTAATCCCAGACTCACACCGGCAATGAGCCAGATAATAAGAGCTCCTAGAGCAAGGTTGACAGTCACTGGAAGTGCCTCGGCTAATAGTGAGGATACACAGCGATTTTCATTAAATGAATATCCAAAGGATGGTGCTGGGCATGAAAAGGCGGCCGAGCCCGTGCCATACGAGCGACCGAGGAAGATTCCACTTAAAAACAACCAGTACTGGATATAGAGCGGTTTATCATATCCAAGCTTGATTCGATTGCCTTCGATGATCTGATCTGTACAGCGCTGTCCACATGAGAGAGCAGCTGGGTCAAAGGGCAAGAGCGAGAAGATTGTAAATACAACGGCCGAGACTGCTAAGAGAGTGATGATTGCAAAGAGTATGCGGCGGCCAACAAAATTAATCACCTGTACTCCTATCACTTGTTACTGATTACCCTTGGCAGCTATAGCCAGCTTTAAGTAAATACTCCTGGCACAGATTGTGATCTGTGCCAGGAGTACCTTACTTCGTACTACTTATCTTTTACTGCATTCTTCTCACGTGAGATTAGTTATTAATCCACATCTTGCCGAATGCAGGGTTGCCCTGAGGTACCCAGAAGAACACACCGCCTACTTGTGATCCCCAGACGAACTGAGCCTTACCAAAGATTGTTGGCAGGACCCAGAAGTTCTTCATGGCTTCTACATCCAATGCCTTCCACATCTTTGACTGTGCGGCGCGATCTGTGGTCTTCATTGCGATGTTGACCTTATCTTCAAAGGCCTTGTGTGCTGGATCGCCTAAGTTCTGGGAGATATTAAATCCACCATAGGAGGCGAAGAGCTCTGGAATAACTGTTGAAGCATTTGCCCAGTCGGCGCCCCAGCCTGATGCTGAGAGGTCGTTCTGCTTATCTGGGTTCATAACTGTTGGGTAATAGCCTGAGCTAATTGGGTTAAAGGAGACCTTAATTCCAGCACGTGCATATGCTGCAGTATCGATTGGAATTGTGTCGTTCAGAGTAACTGATTGGCGTACGTCAATCTTGAGTCCAGTCTCTGTTGCCTTTTTGTAGTCGGCAGGACACTTTGTCTTTGCAGTCTCCATAAGCGCCTTAGCCTTAGGAATATTTCCTTCTGGAATAAAGTCGGCAGATCCTGGTCCTACAACCTTAGTTGGTGCATAGTCAGTTGCAAGCAACGGGCTAATAACACCAGTTGCATATGAACCTGCATATGTTGATCCACCAGCATAATCAAGCAGCGCTTTTGCATCACGTGAGTAATACATCGCCTGGCGGATTTCCAAACAAGGCATCGCCTTTACGTTAAAGGCAAAATAACGAGCATAAGGATCTGGATTATTCATACGACGGTTCTTCATAGAAGAATCTGAGAAGAACTTATCGTTGTTGGTTGAGAGTGGCTCACCAAAGCTCACAGCAGTTGGAATTGTATCTCCCAAAATAATCTGGTCGATTACTTCTTCGTCGTAACCAAACAAAATGACAACCTCATCAGGATATGGAGTACGTACTGGATCTGAAGCCTTTGACCACTTTGTATTGCGGACGAGCTTCATCTGAGTAGCGTTATTCTCGGCAATCTTGTAAGGACCTGTTGATTGTGGACGTAGGTCGTACTTGTCGCCATTGTCCTTGCTAGCTTGAACAGGAGAGATAACTCCATAAGTTGCAAGGTAGTTAAAGTCGGCAACTGATTTATTAAGTTGGAAAGTAATTGTGCGGTTATCCTTTGAACAAGATACAGCCTTCTTAAAGGCTGCTAACCCTGCTGCATCCTTCTTATATGGACCCTTGAACACAGAGTTACCATCGCCATCTTTTGGAATATCCAACCAGGCTTGAAGGTAGCCAGGGCCATCGGTAATTACATCAGTTGCAAAAACACGCGAAACACCATATTGAACATGCTCGCAGGTAATTTTTACACCATCTTCAAAAGTTGAACCTGGGCGAAGTGTGAACTTCCAAGTCTTAGCAGCGTTACTTGGTACACCTGTATTAGTTGCAAGGTCTGGGACAAGGTTTGCACCAGCGGCCCCTGGGACTGGATTATAGGCAACGAGAGTACGTGTCATGAATGAGTTCATAAACGCTAAATCGCGGCCGGTATAGATACGTGATGGATCGTAGTGATCTAATCGTGGAGTGTGCTCAAGGAAGGTGAGAATTCCACCAGTCTTTGGCTTAACTGCAGCTGAGGCAGATGTTGCACCAGCGACCATTACGGTACTGACGGCAAGTGCACTTGCAGCTGTAATTACAACGGCACGACGAAGAGCAGAGAGATTGCTCATTGACGTATTTCCTTTCATTAGGGGCGCGAAATCAACGCCATTGAGGCAATCCAATCAGAAACCCATAGAAATATGTATGGCCTTGGATAACGAAAACGTAACGAAGGCCGTGAACTCCCTGGTTTTAGCGCTCTGCCTTGGGATCTAAGGCATCACGTAAAGCATCGCCTACAAGGTTAAATGCCAAAACCACTAGCACCAATGAGCCAGCGGCGATGAGGAAGAAGCTGGGCATTACCGTCACATAGCGCGTTGCGTTAGAGAGCAGAATTCCCCATGTAGATGCAGGGGGTTGAACTCCAAGGCCTAAAAATGAGTAGACCGCTTCGGCAGCCAGATAGCCCGGTAGAGAGAGTGAGACAACAACGATGACTGGCGCCCAGAGATTAGGTATGAGCTCCTTAGTAATTACTCGCCAACGCGTAGCCCCCATCGCCGCTGCAGCCGTTACAAACTCGCGCTCGCGAAGAGAGAGCACTTGTGAACGCACAAGTCGTGAAAAGCCTGGCCAGCCAAAGAAAGAGAGAAAGAAAACTAAAAAGATGATGCGTGCACTGTTGCCTTCTGCGATTCCAGACTCTTCAATGCGGGCGACCATAGGTTGATTGAGTGCAACGATCATGAAAAAAGCTGGAAATGCGAGGAGAAAATCGGTAAAGCGCCCTAGATAGTTATCAATACGTCCTCTGAAATATCCTCCAATGATTCCGACAAATAAACCAATGGTGAGCGCAGTCATTGTTGTGAGAATTGCAATTAAGAATGAGATTCGCGAGCCATAGAGAAGTTGTGCTAAGAAATCACGACCAGTACCTGGAATCAATCCCAGTGGGTGATCCCAACTAATGCCTACCGTTGGGATTCCGCTGACATCTAATACATCTAAGTTAAGAGTATCGGGATCAACACCTATCACCTTGGCAACTATTGGAGCACAGAGAGAAAGCATCAGGATTGCAATACTCATCATGGCTGCGCCAACTCCGACCTTATTGCGTTTAAAGCGCATCCATGCAATCTGGCGGGGAGAGCGCCCCACAATTGCCTCAACACTTATCGGTTCTAGGCTTTGGAGAGATTTAGGACTCACAGCGCGTACTCTATACTCGCTCTATTGATTCTGACACCCTGGTGAGGTGCAGGCGAGTTCTAAGGGGTTTCATTCAATGACAAGTATCTACTCCAGTTTCAAGGTGATTGCTTCAATCTGCACTGTGCTTCTACTTACCGCCTGCGGTGGTGGTCAAACACAATCCTCATTAACTCCCGAAGAGGGTCAAGCACTTGTGGAGCCTACCCAGGCCGCACCTCAAGCAACGGGTGGCTTTGATAACCCAGTAATTACTCCCGATAAAGTCAGTTATACGCTCTCATCTCCATCAAACTTTACTCCTGGAAAGTTTGCATCGGGTCACTTGCCTGGTCAACTCAATCAAAAATTCACAGTTTCGATTAGCAATAATTCAGCGGCAGAACTAGACCTAGCAACGTTGATAGTCAAGGGCAGCACCGTTGCTGGTGAGTGCGTCGACATTTTCGATGGCGATAACATTATGGAAGGTGCACCGACCGAGCCACTTACAATCGGCGCCAGCACCACATTTGGCTGGGGTTTATCCTGCCCAGGAAAAGCCGGTGATCAATTCTCAGTCACGCTCTCAAATGCCGGAACTACCTACGTAGAGGTAAAGGGCAAACTCGCCTAATCTCTTAGTGTAAATGGGCCGCTTCGTTAAGGCTACGCACTGCCCGCAGGCCATCACTTGGCCAAATCGATAACGTCGTGATCGAGCATGGTCCAATGTCTATGTGAAAGATTGAGTCAGCAGGAGCGCCTATTGCTAGTTTGGCCGCCGTTTTGATCGTGCCATTATGAGTGATGACTGCAACGCGCTGTCCCGGATACATGGCAACGATTTTCTCAAGTGCTTCATCAATACGCACCGAGACACTGTCGTAGGACTCCCCTTCGGGCGGTGCAAAACCAGTAGAGCAGAGCCAGGAGTTGTAATCAGCTGGATAGCGCTCTTTTACTTCATCTATAGACATTCCATCCCAGATACCAAATGAGCATTCAATCCAAGCATCCTCAAAAACGATAGGTAGACCTGTTGCTTTTGAAATAACTTCTGCAGTTTGTGTTGTGCGCTTAAGCGGTGAAGCAATAATTACTTCAGGATTTAATTCGGCAACAGCTTTAGCAACGAGCTCGGCCTGGGCTAAGCCCTGCTCTGTTAATTCGGGGTTGAGTGGGCCATCTCCTGAAAACTTCTTGAGTGGGGTCAGTGGCGTTTCTCCATGGCGGATGAGAAAAACCGTCGTAGATACTTCCTTTGTTAATAAACGCTCAGTTAAATAGTTCTTCTGGGTCAGAACTATCTCTGCCCCACCAGCCTCTTGATCAAGGGCTTTATTTGCCAAACGATCTGCGTGTGAGTTTTCATCACGTGGGATCCAGGTGTATTTAACAAGGGCTGCAGTGTGGGCAGAACGGGCATCACTTGCTAGTTTTCGCATATCTGCATGCTTAATCTGCCAACGGCCCGACATCTGCTCTACTACTAACTTGCTATCCATCTTCACATCAACGCTTGCTTGTGGATCAAGTGCGTTAATGGCAGTTAAACCAGCGATTAATCCGCTGTATTCAGCCACATTATTAGTTGCAATTCCTATGAAGTCATAGAGCTCTGCAATGATTTTGCCGTTTTCAGTTATAACTGATCCATAACCAGCAGGGCCAGGATTACCGCGTGAGCCACCATCTGCAGTTAATAAAAAATGACGGGCCATTTCTTAGGCTCCACGCACCAAGATGCAGCGGCACTCTTCACAGCGCACCACTTCATCATCGGCTAACTCAGCTATTCGCTTTAACTCCACGGTATTAATTGAAAGGTGACATCCCATACATGCGCCGGCAACTAGTGCAGCAGCACCGGTTCCGTTATTGGAAGCTCTGATTTTTTCATACAGCGCAATAAATTCAACAGAGACTGATGCCAGAGTTTGACTTCGCTCTTTGGCGATAGATTCCATTTCACCATTTAACTTGGCGAGCGCGTTTTCTTTGCTGATATTGAGATTATTAATCTGTTCAGTGAAATCAGCTTCCTGTGTCTGAAGTTCTGTGATGCGGGCTTTAATTTCATCCACTCGCATCATGATCTCTAGCTCTACTTCTTCAAGTTCAGAGCGACGTGCATTGAGAGTTCCTACTTCATGCTGAAGCTGTTCAAGCTCTTTTGGAGATGCTGATCCTCCAGAAAGACGGGCTTCATCTCGA
This sequence comes from Actinomycetota bacterium, assembly GCA_947487595.1. GTDB lineage: Bacteria > Actinomycetota > Actinomycetes > Nanopelagicales > Nanopelagicaceae > Planktophila. Next base: position 207 of record CANKXJ010000053.1, on the reverse strand, counting down.
GTAATGCGTGTAACAATCTGTTCAACATCTGCCTCTGCGCGCAAGAGTTCGCGTTTAACATCGTTGAGTTCGGTCTCTGCTGCAATACGAAGATCGCGGGCATTATGAGATTTTGTAGTGATGCTTACTAACTCGGCAATTTGCGGAAGGGTTGAGGCGGTGTGATTAAGTGCCGTGGTTTTCTGGTCAAAAGCTGCCACATCAATA
>CANKXJ010000052.1 GCA_947487595.1 Actinomycetota bacterium | reverse complement strand
GGATCAGTCCTACATTTCTCCGGCGGTGAGATAGAACTACCGTCAGTTATTCGCCTCAATAAGTTTGTTCGCATTCCTTATCGCCATGCAGTCCCTCTATCTCGGCGGGCAATTTTTGCCAGAGATGGCGGACGCTGTGTGTATTGCACCGCACCTGCCACATCCATTGATCACGTCATTCCACGTAGTCGTGGTGGGGGTCATAATTGGGAGAACGTAGTTTCTGCTTGTCACAAGTGCAATCACTTAAAGGCAGATAAGCAGCTAAAAGAAATAGGTTGGAGATTGCGCAAACTTCCACGCGAGCCAGTTGGCGCAGCATGGAGAATCCTTGGAACTGGTCAAACTAATTCCAGGTGGGTGCAGTACTTAGAGCCATTTGGCGTGGCAGCAGCTACTGCTTAAAGCATTTATACTTAACCTATGCGTTTTCTTGCGAGCAGATTTGAAGATGGCTATGTCCCAGGCCCAGGCTTAAGCGTTGCGCAAACAGTGTTCACTTACCTAGTAATTCCTGTTGGACTTTTTACTGTGATTGCACTTCTGTCGTGGCTGGCATCAGCTCCGCGAAGAGAAAAACCGCAATCTTCAATTTCTTCAATTAACTAATTATCTAGAGCCGCAACCTTCAAAGCACGGATAATTCCATCCTGTGATTCCTTGACTAGTTTGCGAAGCACTGCAGGGGCATCTTTGCCCACACCATTTAACCAAGCATTGGTTTTATCCAATGTTGCCTGGGTAATAATCCAGCTTGGATACAGTCCAGTGACGAACTTGGCAGCTCCTTCATAAGACTTTGATTCCCACTCTGAAAGTAAATTGTCGAAGTAGAGATCGACGAATGGAGTGAGTAGATCGCGCTGAATAGGGCGCTGGAATCCGGCAACTAAGGCAGAGCGAACTGAAGTTTGGGCATCTTGGCTCATCACAGTATTAAATGCATATGCCTTAGCTTCCGCGTTCGGTGTTGCAGCTTTTGCGCTTTGGTAAAAAAGATTGCCGGAAGTGGTGTTATCAGATGCTAACTCTGCATTTAGCTCTGCTGGGGTAGTTGCCCCGCGCTCAGTGAGTGCAATCAGGAAGTCCCAACGTCGATCTGTATCAACTTTAAGACCCTTGATGTCACCATTTAATATCCCGCGCACATTTTTAATCTGTTCTGGGGTGTGGGCGTTAGCAGCAAAAGCACGTGAATAGAGAAGTTGTAAGTCACTGGCTGGGGCACTTGCTTGGAGAAGTTTCCAGAATCCAGCAGCTAAGCGCTCGCGGTACTTATTGCGATTAGCTTCAGATGCATAAGCTTCAACAGATGTACCCAGCTGGCCAATAACAATGTTGACGATGGCATCATCGTTTTCGCCGGCTAAACCAGAGAGCGCTATTTCAATAAAATCAGCTGATGAGATCTGTGCATCGCGGTGCATATCCCAAATAGCAGCCCAACTAAGTGCGCGGGCCAGCGGATCATTTAAACGTCCTAGATAATTCTTCAGCGTTGCGATGGAGCGATCATCAAAGCGCAGTTTTGCATAGGAAAGATCACGATCATTGATGAGTAAAAGATCAGCAAGCTTTTCACCGGCTAACTCAGATACAACTGTGCTTGCACCAACCACATCGAGTTCAACTGATTTACGTAGATTAAGTGAATCTGCACTGATGTCATAGAGACCAACAGCAAGGCGGTGTGGGCGAAGCTCTTTAGAACCTGCAGGAACTAATGGGGCTTCTTGTGAGATGACAACGCTCTTATAGATATCACCATCAGTTTCTAGCTGCGGGCGCAAGGTGTTAACGCCTGCAGTTTGTAGCCAGGTATTAACCCAAGCATCTAATTTACGACCACTGGCAGATTCAAGTTCTACTAACAAGTCATTGAGTGTTGTGTTACCCCACGCATGCTTAGCAAAATATTTTTGCAGACCTGCAATAAATTGTGGTCTACCAACGTGTGCAACAAGTTGATGTAATACTGATGCTCCCTTGGCATAAGTAATGCCATCAAAGTTAGCGTTTACGGCTTCCAAATCCACCATGTCAGCGATGATGGGGTGGGTAGTTGAGAGTTGATCTTGGCGATATGCCCCATTCTTACGTGCACTACTGAACTCAGTCCAAGCACCGTTAAATCTCGTTGCCTCAGTCAGAGCTAAGTAAGAAGCCCATTCAGCAAATGATTCATTGAGCCATAGGTCATCCCACCAGGACATGGTGACCATGTCGCCGAACCACATATGTGCCATTTCATGCAGGATGACGTTGGCGCGAGATAGGTATGACTTTTCCGGCATATGAGAGCGAAAGACCAGAACTTCTTCACGGAATGTGACTGCACCCGCGTTTTCCATTGCACCAAAGTTGAAGTCAACAACTGCGATTTGATCATATTTCTTAAATGGATATGCCAGACCAAATACCTTTTCAAAGTATTCAAAGCCCTGCTTGGTAACAAGAAAAATATCTTCTGGATCCAAATACTGCATCATTGACTTGCGGCAATAGATTCCAAGAGGGATTTCTTTTTCACCTTTATAGACGTCATGCACAGATGAATACGGCCCTGCAATGAGTGCATCTAAGTAGGTTGGAATACGTGGGGTTGTTGTGAACTTCCATTCAACCAGCTCACCCTTAGTTGTTTTTGACTCAACCGGGTTATTTGAAACCGCTTCCCAATGACCAGGTGTTGTGACTGTAAGAGTAAAAGTAGCTTTAAGAGATGGTTGATCAAAGCAGGCAAACATATTGCGGATATACGCAGTCTCACCTTGTGAGTACAAATAAACTTCACCATCGGCTGGATCAACTGAGCGCTGCAGACCTTCACCTGATTTTGAATACTCAGCTTCGAGTTCAATTACTAGAGAGTTTTCAGCTGCTAAATTGGTGAGGAAAATACTTTCGCCATCAAAGTTAGAAATATCAATTGCTGTGCCATTAAGAGTGGCGCTTATGACACTGCGTCCTACTGCATCGATAAAGGTGGCATAGCCAGGCTTGTTGCACGTAAATGAAACCTCTGATTTTGAATAGAAGGTTTCTTCACCCTTTGTCACATCCAGGGTTACTGCATAGCTGTTGACGTAAAGATGTTCCGCACGATCTTTGGCTTCAGTACGGCTCAAATTCAGACCTGGCACTTGTAACTCCTCTTAATGGATGGGGCACTTTTGTAGGTTCCAATCCAACCATGACAGAGTGAGGACATGGAACGCCCTTCGGTACGTAGCTACAGCATCCGGGGCTCTCGCATTACCCAGGCCCAACGTGCTGCAAAAGATGAACTACAAGCTATCTATGGGATTGCCGTTGAAGAAAAGAAAGTAAATCTCAATGAGATATTTCCCACTAGTGAAAAAATCATCATGGAGATTGGATTTGGCATGGGGGAGGCCACTGCAATCATTGCTAAAAATCACCCCAATAACGCCTACATCGCCATTGATGTGCACCCACCAGGCATTGGCAAACTATTAGGCCGCATTGTGGAAAATGACTTAAAGAATCTGCGGGTAATTGAAGATGATGTTCATATCATCGTGCCCCACATGTTTGAGGATGAATCACTTGATGCAATCCACCTCTATTTTCCAGATCCCTGGCCAAAGAAAAAACACAATAAGCGGCGAATTGTCAATGAAGGATTTATTTCACTTATTCACCCAAAGTTAAAAAAGGGCGGCTATATCCATATTGCAACTGACTGGGTGCCTTATGCAATCAGCATGCAAGAAGTTTTTGCTACATCTTCATTATTTACTGGGGGAGTGATTGAAAAACCTGAGTCACGCCCAGTAACACGTTTTGAAGGTCAGGGGATCGATAAAGATCACCAAGTTACTGATTTGATGTATTTTCGAAAGTAGATATTTTGTTGATGCGTCGCACGTGACGTTCATCGTTGGTAAATGGTGTTTCGATAAAAGCATCAATGATTGCCTTGCACTGATCTATTGAATGCATACGGCCGCCGATTCCAACAATATTTGCATTGTTGTGCTCTTTTGCAAGCTGGGCGGTTTCAACGCTCCATGCTAAAGCCGCTCTCACACCTGTAACTTTGTTGGCAGCAATCTGTTCACCGTTACCAGATCCACCTAAAACAATGCCCAGTGAGCCTTTATCTTTAACAGTTGCAATGGCCGCTGGAATACAGAAATCAGGATAATCATCTAAAGCGTCATATTCATGTGGTCCGTGATCGGTGACGTTGTGGCCCTTTGTTTTAAGGTATTCCACAAGTGCACTCTTTAACTCAAGGCCTGCGTGATCACTACCGATATGAATATTCATAAGCCCATCTTGCCATTAACGCTCTGGAGATAAAGAAAACCCGCCACATTCTCATCAATGTGGCGGGTTTTCACCCTTAGGAGGTTTCTAGCTTTATCAGAAGTTAGTGATTTGGACCGTTCCTAATCCGTAATTAACTCCCATATGTTCAAGAAAGTAATAGGCAAGCCTGAGAACTCTGTGTGAGTTTTATTCTTTTGTAGGGCTACCCAATCTCCACGCTCAGCCCCTGCCATGGGGCGCCCTATTTAGTCACACACTCACCTGTTTCACACTGGTTCTCAGAACTTTCCCAGACCTCTAGAAACCAGGACTCTCATGAAAACTAAAACAACCCTCATCGCATTAGCTTTGATCACAACATTAATCAGTAGTCCACAAGCACTTCCTGCGGGCAAGACTTCACTTGTTGTTAAAGAAGCTGGACGATCTTCAACGTCAATTCCTAATACGATATTAAGTGGCAATGTAGTTCCAGCAAAAACAGTAGGCATAGATGGTGATTTCTATATTGATATAAAAAATGCAAATCTCTATGGACCCAAAACAAAAGGGGTGTGGAAGTTAGCAACAACACTGCGAATTGCTGACACAAAGGAAGTAGTAGTTCCAGCTGCTGGTATTGATGGAGCTAAGGGAAACACAGGAGAACAAGGATTAAGCGGTTCTAATGGAACTAACGGAATAGATGGTGCTAAAGGTGCAGATGGAGCAAAAGGTGCCGATGGTGCAAAGGGTGCTACAGGTTTAACGGGTGCAACTGGATTAGCTGGTTACACAGGTGCCACAGGCTCTGTAGGTGCAACTGGTGCTAAGGGAGAAACTGGAGCGACAGGTTTAGCAGGAAGTGCAGGGACAAATGGAACAGCGGGAGCTAAAGGTGACACGGGTACAGCGGGCACAAATGGAACAAACGGAAGTAAAGGTGACACTGGCTTAACAGGTGCCACAGGATCACAAGGAGTTAAAGGAGATACAGGGCTAACAGGAAGTTCTGGCGCTACTGGAGGAACCGGCGCTACGGGTAGTGCGGGGGCTGCGGGGATTTCTAGTGCGCAGTGGGTCTTGCTCCCTTCAAAAGCGTTGGTAACAACTTCTGCTGGAAGAAGTATTGAAATTGTCTCAACTTTCACCCTGAGTGCAAATACAAATTATCTCTTCGAGGTGATGGTTAACGGACTCGTTCCAGCAGGCAATACGGAACCCTTATATATAGGAGCAGCCATTGATTTATGTATAGGTGGAACTTGCACCCCTATAGACAATCAATACTCGATTATTAGTAATTCTGAGAGTTATGCAAATAGCATCAACTCAAAGCACTTTGGAATTCGAATAATGGGCGCATACGCCAATCTGACTGATACTCCAGTGTTTGAGGTTCATATTTTTATTCAGACTGCATCGACTACGTTGACTTCAATTTCCTTTAGCGGTGCCGCCCTAATCACTAAAGTCGGTTCCATCGGATAATTACGTGGAGCGGGTGACCGGGATCGAACCGGCATGGCCAGCTTGGAAGGCTGGGGCTCTACCATTGAGCTACACCCGCATGTGGTGCGTAGGGCTAAAGGTACTGGGTCGGTAAGAGATGAGTGAAA
>CANKXJ010000051.1 GCA_947487595.1 Actinomycetota bacterium | reverse complement strand
GAATCCACTTTACAACTGGTTGTCGAGTTGGAAGAGTCCGATTAGCTATTGAGAGCACCGTCTTTGCCCTAGGTTGGCTACTGGGTGGCACGGTTGGGCTCGGGACTCTCCTCTTTGCAGGCTTAATCGGCCAATCGATCGCCGTCTCCCTAGGTGTCGTTTCCCGAGTTACGCCCAAGTAACTACTACCCTCAAAGTATTCCCCCGGCATGTGTAGGCCGTTTGCTGCGCACGGGGTCGCAAACACCCCCGACAACAAAATTAGAAGGGTGTTACTTATGCTCGATTCGTATTTTAAAATCTCAGAACGTGGATCATCAATAGCTCAAGAGGTTCGAGGTGGACTCGTAACTTTCTTCACGATGGCCTACATCGTGGCGCTTAACCCAATAATCTTGGCATACTCCCCAGATGCAAACGGTCAGTTCCTCTTTGGAGGTGCTGCACCTGCACCTGCAATGGTTGCAGCAACTACGGCACTTGTTGCTGGTGTTCTCACCATTCTTATGGGATCAATTGCTAACTATCCATTAGCCCTAGCAACAGGTCTTGGTCTTAATACCTTCGTTGCAGTTGGTATCGCATCACAGATGACATGGGCAGCAGCAATGGGCCTTGTTGTTCTCGAAGGATTAATCATCTTGGTATTGGTTCTAACCGGTTTCCGCGTTGCAGTATTTAAGGCGGTTCCACCACAGATCAAGATTGCAATCTCAGTAGGTATCGGACTTTTCATCGCCCTCATCGGTCTCGTTGATGCAGGATTTGTTCGCCGTACAGGCAGCGGTCCAGTTCCAGTAGGTCTTGGTGTGAATGGAAACCTTGTTGGCTGGCCTACAGTAGTTTTCGTTTTTGGAACACTTTTGATCATCGGACTTATGGTTCGCAAAGTTAAGGGAGCGATACTGATCGGAATCGCTGGAGCTACAGTCTTGGCGATCATTCTCCAAAAAATGTACAACATTGCACCAGGGTTCACAGCTGGAAATCCACCTACTATCGTGGACGGCGGTTGGGGCCTCAATATTCCTTCAGTTCCTAAAGAGATTGTTGCTGTCCCAGAGTTTGATTTTACGGGACAATTTGATCTTCTAGGCGCCTTTACATTGGACAATGTGTCATTAGTTGCGGCAGTACTTCTTCTCTTCACTCTCTTGCTCTCTGATTTCTTCGACACCGTTGGAACAGTTACTGCAATTGGTCATGAGGCTGGTCTTGCTGATAAAGATGGCAACGTTGATAACATCCAGAAGATTCTTTTGGTTGACTCTGTGGCAGCAGCCGCAGGCGGTGCAGCAGGTATTTCATCAAATACTAGCTACATCGAATCTGCAGCTGGTGTGGGAGAAGGTGCTCGTACTGGTCTTGCTTCAATTGTGACAGGAATTGCATTCCTACTCACAACATTCTTAGCACCTCTTGTTGCAATCATTCCTTACGAAGCTGCCACTCCTGCTCTGATCATCGTAGGTTTCCTCATGATGTCTCAGATCAAGAAGATTGATTGGGATGATTTAGGAATTGGAATCCCAGCTTTCCTCACAATTATCTTGATGCCATTTACCTACAACATCTCTGTAGGTATAGGAGCAGGATTTGTTACTCACGTAGTTATTCGCGTAGTTCAGGGCCGTGGCAAGGAACTACATCCTTTGCTACTCCTCGTATCAGGACTATTTATGGTCTATTTCCTATCCTCGCCAATTAACGCTTGGATCGGATAAACCCTCAGTAAGTTTGAGACTAAAGCCCCGTGGAGAAATCTGCGGGGCTTTAGTATTTCTACCAGCTGATTTCGCTCTTACCCTGTGCGCGTAACATTTCATTCGCTTTTGAAAAAGGCTTGGACCCAAAGAATCCTCTATATGTCGACAAAGGACTTGGATGCGCTGAAGAAATTGAGAGCGTGGGATCAAAATATTGAGCTAGGTGTTGTGCCTTCGATCCCCAAAAAATTCCAATAGCTCCTGACTTCCCAACTACTTTTGCTGTTGCCGCTGTGAATTCTTGCCAACCGAAATCTTCGTGGGCTAAAGATTGTGTGGGGCGTGTTGTGAGGATTTGATTGAGCAAAAAAACACCTTGATCAGCCCAACGCCCCAGATCTCCATTGCTAGCAACCTTCACACCACAATCACTCTCTAGCTCTTTGAAGATATTTCTCAATGATGCTGGAAGTGGTTGCGTATTTGCTGCAACAGAAAAAGCCAGACCGTGTGCATAGCCAGGTGTCGGGTATGGATCTTGGCCAAAGATTGCGACCTTTATAGCGCTCGGTGGCAGTTGATATGCGGCAAAAATATCTTCATAGGCCGGAGTCACCTCACTCTTATCAATCAGTGAATCAATTGTGGAGACTAAAGGCCGATAATCAGACAGGGCCTTTTGCCACTCATCATGCAGTTGGTCAAAAAGCGCCATGGCTATTGATATGAACGTGCAAAGAAACGACCAGAGTCTTGCGTGACTGAGATTTTTTCATTAAAAATCGCAGAAATATGTTCAGAGGTAATAACCGCTTCTACTGGACCAGAGACCGCTATCTGGCCATCTTTAAGTAGTAGGGCGTGTGTTGTTCCCAAAGGGATTTCCTCGATATGGTGTGTAACTAAAATCGTTGCCGGAGCCGTTGGATCAGCTGCGAAATTGGCAAAGCGACGCAAAAGATCTTCTCGGCCACCAACATCTAATCCGCCCGCCGGTTCATCAAGAAGAAGAAGCTCGGGATCTGCCATTAGTGCTCGTGCGATCTGCGTTCGCTTCTTCTCACCTTCGCTGAGCGAACCATAGAGACGCTCCCCTAATTCGCGCACACCGAAGGTAGTTAGTAATGCAATGGCTCTAGATTCATCCCACAAATCATAATCTTCATTCCATCTACCCAGGATTGCATAGGCTGCAGTTAAGACGACATCCTTAACCTTTTCATCGTTTGGAATATCTTCAGCAATTGGTGCTCCGCAAATTCCGATACGCGTGCGAAGTTCAAAGAGATCAACTCGACCCATTTGTTTACCTAGAACACTTACTGTTCCATGCGTAGGGAAAATCTTTGTGGCAAGAATCTGCAACAGGGTTGATTTACCGGCGCCATTAGGACCAAGAATGACCCACCGCTCCCCCTGAGCTATTTGAAAATTTAGCGGTCCCAGAATGATCTTTTCACCACGACGTACTGAAACATCGCTCAGTTCAAGAACAGGTGATGTGGTCATAGAGCAAAAAGATACTGGTTAGAGAGCAGCAAATGCCTCAATAGTGGCGATTGTGCGATGTGATTTTAAGATAATCTTGCCCTCATCATGACTAATAGCGCAGATGATGAACAATTCACCGGCCTGATCCTTCTGAGCGGCGTAGACAAGCCTGGCATTACCGCATCCCTTTTTGAGGTTCTCTCCGCCTTTGCCATAGCAGTGGTGGATATCGAACAGGTAGTCATTAAGAATCGACTTATTCTTACCGTTTTAATAGCTCTTAATCCCGCACACGAAAGTGCGATAGCTGCTGATTTGGAAAGCTGTGCGACCAGTTTGGATGTGGATATAGCTACGCTCTTTTCATACGAGGGCAAGTCGGCAGTCTCTACAAAGGCCGGCCTAGTGCATGTAGTGATTTTGTCCACCAAAATGAATCCCACAGCGATTTTTGAACTTGCTATTGGAATGAGCGAAATCGGCGCAAATATTGAACGCATTACCCGCCTGGCTTCCACACCTGTAACGGCAATAGAGTTTGTTCTATCTGGTGCAAACCAGGAAAAGCTGAGCCAGGTTCTCTCACCGATTGCATCTCGCAACGGTATAGATATAGCCGTGCAACCCGGTGGATTACAACGTCATGCTCGAAAGCTTGTTCAATTAGATGTTGACTCCACTCTCATTCAGCAGGAAGTGATTGAACTACTAGCTGCTAAGGCAGGGGTGGCAAATGAAGTTATTACTATTACCGATAAGGCAATGCGTGGGGAGTTAGACTTTGAACAATCACTACGGGCGAGGGTTGCTCTACTTAAAGGTTTACCGGTGAGCGCCATTTCAGAAGTTCAACAACAGATCCTTCTTACTCCTGGTGCTCGCACTCTTATTTCAACTCTGCATAAGCTCGGCCATACTGTTGCAGTCGTCTCAGGTGGCTTTATCGATGTCATCGCACCGCTGCTTAAAGAGTTGAATATTAAGCACTTCAAAGCAAACACCTTAGGAGTAGAGAACGGTGTTCTAACGGGAGAAGTAACCGGGCCAGTCATTGATCGAGCCGCTAAAGCTGCTGCTTTGCATGAATTTGCAGCTCTTGAATCTATCTCAATGGAACAGACAATAGCCATCGGCGATGGTGCAAATGATTTAGATATGATCGCCGCGGCTGGGCTAGGAATTGCATTTAATGCTAAACCTGCCGTTAAAGCCGCCGCCGATAGTTCACTCTCGCAGCCTTACTTAGATTCAGTTCTCTACCTACTCGGTATTTCTAAAGAAGAGATTGAGTCAGAGAAGATTTAAAGACGACAAGCGTGGATATCGGTCACTAAGATGCCACGGGCGCCAAGAGCCCAGAGTTCATCCATAACGTCATTGGTCTCTTTGCGCTTGACCATCGCGCGAACAGCGACCCAATCAGCATTTTGTAATGGTGAAATAGTTGGTGACTCTAAACCTGGAGTAATAGCGCACGCTTTATCAACTAGAGATTTTGGAATGTCATAATCCAGTAGAACATACATACGAGCTGTTACTACACCTTGCAAACGCCGTATGAGAATCTCTAGCTCTGCAGGGATTTCAATATCTTTTCTTGAAATAACTACAGCTTCGCTGGTAAGTATCGCCTCACCAAATATCTTCAAGCCCGCCTGACGAAGAGTATTTCCAGTACTAACAACGTCGGCTATCAGATCTGCAACGCCTAATCTGACACTGCTCTCGACTGCGCCATCCAATCGCACTACATCAGCTTTGATTTTCAACTGCGCTAGGTGGTGATTAACTAAACCGGGATATGCCGTTGCAACGCGTTTTCCTGCGATGTCAGAGATTTTCCATTCGCGATCAGTTGGTCCAGCAAATCTAAATGTGGAGGCTCCAAAGTTGAGTGAAAGAAGCTCTTGAGCACTTGCAGCTGAATCAATCAAGAGATCTCGACCTGTAATTCCAGCCTCTAACTCCCCCGAGCCAACATAGATTGCAATATCACGAGGCCGAAGGTAGTAGAACTCCACGCCGTTATCGTTATCAAGTAGAACCAAATCACGGCTATCTGTGCGCTGGCGGTATCCCGCCTCTTTTAGAATGGCGATAGATTCCTCAGCAAGAGAACCTTTGTTGGGGACGGCTATGCGTAACATATGTGCTCGATTCACTTATAAGTAGGTGTAGACATCATCAAGAGTCAGACCGCGAGCTAACATCAATGTTTGCACGTGATAAATCAACTGACTAATCTCTTCAGCTAAAGCTTCATCACTCTCGTGTTCAGCCGCTAACCAGATTTCACCAGCTTCTTCCAAAATCTTCTTGCCGATTGCGTGCACTCCGGCATCCAGGGCAGCAACAGTTCCTGAACCATCTGGGCGTAGCAGGGCTTTTTCACTTAACTCAGCCCATAGAGATTCAAAGGTTTTCATAGTTCGAGTTTACTAGAGAGAACTAGCCCACCGTTGCCAATTTTTCCGGCTTAAGAAGCGAGTACTAACTCGCGGCCTGTGCAAGAGCACGTAAGGCAGTAACCATCTGCGCTGGGTCATTAGATTTAAAGACTGCGCTACCTGCCACAAATGTGTCAGCTCCAGCTGCGACTGCAATCTCTATCGTCTCTAGCGATATGCCTCCATCAACTTGTAGCCAGATTGGGCGATCGCCAATTACCTTACGGGTTGCTCGAACTTTGTCCATCACCTCACCCATGAATTTTTGC
>CANKXJ010000050.1 GCA_947487595.1 Actinomycetota bacterium | reverse complement strand
CTGCTTGATTTCCATCATTCACCACACCGCAAAGCAACCTCAGGTCATCAAGGTTATGGTGATCGAAAAGATGGACACCAAGGAGAAGATTTAATCCTTGGCGTTCCAAATGGCACAGTGATCTTTGATGCCGCCGGTGAACAGATTGCCGATCTTGTTGGAACTGGAACTACTTTTATTGCAGCTCAAGGTGGTTTTGGCGGCCTTGGAAATATGGCTCTGTCTTCATCAAAGCGACGTGCACCAGGTTTTGCATTACTAGGTGAACCAGGTGAAGAGCGCACACTTTTCCTTGAACTAAAATCAGTTGCAGACATTGCACTTGTTGGTTATCCAAGTGCCGGAAAGTCATCACTTATTGCAGCTATCTCTGCAGCACGTCCAAAGATTGCTGATTACCCATTCACGACCCTTGCGCCAAATCTAGGTGTTGTTCAAGCAGGTGAAACACGTTTCACTGTTGCCGATGTTCCAGGTTTAATTCCAGGGGCAAGCCAAGGAAAAGGTTTAGGCCTTGAATTTCTGCGCCATGTTGAGCGCTGCGTTGCACTTGTGCATGTTTTGGACTGTGGAACTCTGGAGACAGATCGCAATCCAGTTCAAGATCTTGAAGTCATTGAAAATGAATTAGCGATTTATGGTGGTCTTGAAGATCGAGTGCGAATTATTGCCCTTAATAAAACAGATATCCCTGATGGTAAAGCTATGGCAGACATGGTTGAAGGCGATCTGCGCGAGCGTGGTTATGAGGTCTATCAAGTTTCTGCTGCATCTCGCGCAGGATTACAAGAGTTAACCTATGCCATGGCTCGCTTGATTCAAAAGGATCGTGCTGCTGCAGCAGCCCTTGAAGTTCGCACACGAATTATCTTGCGTCCAGTTGCTGTTGATGATTCTGGCTTTGAAGTTAAAGCTAATGCCGATGGCTCATTTAATGTTCGCGGTAAAAAGGTTGAGCGCTGGGTGCGTCAAACTAACTTTAAGAACGCCGAAGCAATTGGCTACTTAGCTGATCGCTTAGCGCAATTAGGTGTTGAAAAAGATCTCTTCAAAAAAGGCGCAGTTGCTGGAAGTGAAGTTCGTATTGGTGATGGCCTCACACAAGTCGTATTTGATTGGGAGCCAACCATTGAAGCTGGGGCAGAGCAGCTAGCTGGTCACTTGCATCGCCGTGGTGAGGATTCACGTCTTGAATCAACATGGCAGCAAACCGAGCGTGTTGATGATGTTCTAAGCGATGACGAGATAGCAAAGCAGTGGGAATACAACATTGAAGACCCACATTCACCTAAGATTTCAGCAGTTGACGTTAATGAATCAGAGGATGGAGATGACAAGTGAGCCGAGCGCAGATTACTTCTGCAAAGCGAATCGTCATCAAGATTGGCTCATCCTCTCTCACCGGTAAAGCTGGTTCTGCCCTAGATGCTGATGCAGTCAATAAACTCGTTGATGTTGTCGCTGCATGTAAAGCGCGCGGATCTGAAGTAGTAGTTGTTTCCTCTGGAGCTATTGCTGCTGGTCTTGCACCATTGGGTTTAACTATCCGTCCAAAGGATCTAGCAACTCAGCAAGCTGCAGCCTCTGTCGGTCAAGGTCTTTTGATTGCCCAATACACCCAAAGCTTTAATCGCCATTCAATTACCGCATCACAAGTATTGCTGACAACTGAAGATGTTGTGCGACGCTCTCATTATCAAAACGCACAGCGCACCCTTTATCGCTTACTCCAACTTGGAGTCGTTCCAATTATTAATGAGAATGACACCGTTGGCACTGGTGAAATCCGCTTCGGCGACAATGATCGTCTCGCTGCCCTAGTCGCACTTTTGATTAGTGCAGATCTATTGGTTCTAGTTTCTGATATTGACGCGCTATATGACGCCCCACCAACACAGGCAGGTGCTAATCGCATCCATGAAGTTGCATCAGTTGCAGATATCGAAAATAAGACACTGGGTGGAGCAGGATCTGCCGGAGTTGGCAGTGGGGGAATGGTTACTAAGGTTGAAGCTGCGCGCATCGCAACATCTGCCGGTATTCCAATGCTGCTGACATCCCTTGAAGATGCTGATAAAACTTTAGCTGGCCAAGACTTTGGTACGCACTTTCATGCACATGCAAACAAGACAACCTCACGCCTTTTGTGGCTGGCGCATGCAACTAAGCCACATGGCAAATTAGTTTTAGATGCTGGTGCGGTGAAAGCAATTTTGGAACGTGGAGTGTCTTTACTTCCAGCAGGTGTAACCGCTGTTGAAGGTGAATTCATTGCCGGAGATGCCATTGAATTAGTTGGACCAGATGGTGCTGTGATTGCACGTGGCTTAGTTGCTTTTGATTCAGAAGATTTGCCTAAAATGCTCGGCCGATCAACTAAAGAACTGGCAGCTGAAATGGGTGTTGAATATGAGCGCGAGCTAGTTCACCGCGATGATTTAGTGCTGCTCTAAATAAATTTTTTACTTTTGTAACAGATTTTCCGCTTGCTTTCTGCGTGAGATAGCCAATAACCTTACGCGCATAAATCATCCGTGAGAAAGAGTAGAAATGAATCCTGTAAAAATCGCTGATTATGGTCTTTCTGAAGAGTTTGGTTATTTACCTCAATATGACCCAGCGCAAAGACTCTCCCCTGGAAATGAAGAGTGGGACCAGTTTGCCCTAGAAATTCCTAAGCTTTTAATGGGAAATGATTTTCGTAAGCGGGTGCAAGCTCTTCCAGACTTTAATGTTTCTGCGTTAAAAACACAGGCGGATAAATCACGGGCAATGATGATTTTAAGTTACATAGGCCAGTCTTATCAGTGGAGTGATAACTCTCCGGCAACAACTTTTCCCAAAAAGCTAGCCTTACCTTGGTATGAAGTTGGGCTTGCAGTTGGCCGACCTCCAATACTTTCTTATCAAAGTTATGCCTCTGATAACTGGCGACGCCTTGATCCCAACGGTCCTATCGAGTGTGGAAATATCGCGTTACTCCAGTGCTTCCTTGGTGGTCAAGACGAAGAATGGTTCATTTTGATTCATATAGATATTGAGAAAAAGGCTGGGAAGGCACTTAAGGCAATTGAACTTGCACAGGCAAGTGTTGTGGAAAATGATTCTGATTCACTTGAAAAAGCTTTAATTCAATTAAGGAATGCTCTTCAATCCATGTATGACGTTTTGTGTCGAATGCCAGAGCGCTGTGATCCATATGTTTATTTCCACCGAGTTCGCCCATATATTTTTGGTTGGAGAAATAATCCCTCACTTCCTAACGGTGTGATTTATGAAGGAGTGGATGCCTACGGATCTAAGGGTCAAGCATTTCGTGGTGAGACTGGTGCACAAAGTGCAATCATTCCAGCTATGGATGCAGTTCTTGGAATCACCCATGAGAAGGATGAGCTCCGAGATTACTTAATGGAGATGCGCGGTTACATGCCGCCGATGCATGTGAAATTTATTGAGGCCGTAGAAGAGGGTCCTTCTGTCCGTAATATGGTCACCTCACTTGGAAATACAAACTTAAAAACAATTTTCAATGAATGCGTCAGTATTGTCGGTGACTTTAGAGCTAAGCATTTGGAATACGCGGGCACATATATCCATGCACAAGCACAGGCCACTCCTGGAAATCCATCTGCAGTGGGAACTGGCGGAACACCATTCATGGTCTATCTACGCAAGCACCGGGACGAGTCAAAGCAACAACTCATTAGTTAATTGAGTGGATGTCAGAATTATTCAATGCGAATAATGCCTGGCTCCCTATAGGCTTTACTACATGAGCGCAACGCAACTAGTCAATGGCCTGGCAGATACTGCCCGTGCTGCTGCGCGAACTTTAAGTGCTTCCACAGGAGCAGAACGTGCTAGCGCCCTCAATGCAATTGCAGATGCAGTTATTGCTCGGACCGCTGAAATCCTTGCAGCCAATGAGGAAGATATGGTGCGCGCCAGAGCGGCAAATATTAATGACTCTTTACTTGATCGATTACTGCTGACTCCGGCGCGAGTCGAGGGAATTGCTAATGGAGCTCTTCAAGTAAGTAAGTTGCCCGATCCACTTGGAATCACATTGCGTCAATCAACATTGCCTAATGGAATTGATTTAAAGCAAATCACGGTGCCATTTGGAGTAATTGGAATGGTTTATGAGGCCCGTCCAAATGTGACAGTTGATGCTGCGGTCATTTTGTTGATGTCAGGAAATGCCGCTCTTTTGCGTGGATCTTCGAGTGCTTCTGCAAGTAATCAAATTCTTATAACGGTTATGCGTGATGCACTCAAGACGACGAAGATTTCTCCAGATGTAATCCAACTTGTGCCATCAGATGATCGCGACACTGTTAAAGCATTGTTAAATGCACGTGGCAAGGTGGATCTAGTAATTCCTCGGGGGAGTGCATCTCTTATCCGCATGGTTGTGGATGAATCCACAGTCCCAACTATTGAAACTGGTGCAGGTGTGTGCCATGTCTACATCGACGAGTTTGCAGATCTTGCCAAGGCTGTTCCAATTATTGTTAACTCTAAAGTCCAGCGCCCTAGCGTGTGTAATGCTGCTGAAACTGTTTTGATTCACAAAACAATTGCAAAGGATTTTGTTCCCGTTGCACTTAAAGCTCTGCATGATGCAGGAGTTATTCTGCATGGGGATGCAGATGTTTTAGCATTAGCAGGGTCAATTCCAATGAGTGCGGCAACGGAGGAGAATTGGTGCACTGAATACGGAACTCTTGAGATGAATGTTGCAATAGTTGAATCTGTTGATGCCGCTAGTGAGCACATTGCAAAATACGGCACCAAACACACTGAAGCCATCATCACTGAAAATAAGGCCAACGCTGCTCGATTTATTGCGCTGAGTGATTGCGCGGCAGTGATGGTCAATACTTCAACACGATTCACCGATGGTGAGCAAATGGGATTTGGTGCAGAAATTGGAATCTCAAATCAAAAACTCCATGCCCGTGGCCCTATGGGTCTTGAAGCTATGACAACGACTACCTGGATCGTTACTGGAGACGGGCAAATTCGCAGTTAAGCGCGAAGTTAATTAGACTCACACCCATGACTAGCCTTTCCCGCGATGACGTAGCAAAGCTAGCTGGCCTTGCTCGTATTGAAATGAGCGATGAAGAGTTAGTCGCACTCTCTAATGAATTCACAGTCATCTTGGATGCAGTGGCTCGCGTGCAAGAAGTTGCTGGCGCTGATGTGGCGGCGACTTCTCATCCTTTGCCACTTCGTAATGTCTTTCGCCCCGATGTAGTTATTCCATCGCTCTCACCAGCTGATGCTCTTTCTGGTGCACCTGCTCAAGAGGAACAACGCTTCCGCGTTCCTCAGATTTTGGGTGAAGAATGATTCGCAACTCTGCATCGGAGATGGCTAGCAAATTAGCTAGTGGTGAGATTACTTCGGTTGCGCTGACACAAGCACACCTAGATCAGATTTCTGCCGTAGATAAAGATGTTCATGCCTTCTTATACGTCGATACAGAAGGCGCACTTGCTCAGGCGGCAGCAGTTGATGCAAAGCGCAAAAGTGGAGAGAAGCTCTCTCCATTAGCTGGAGTCCCGCTTGCTCTCAAAGATGTAATGACACAAAAGGGTATTCCAACAACGTGTGGCTCTAAGATCCTTGAGGGTTGGCGTCCACCGTATGACTCAACTGTTGTTACAAATTTAAAGAAGAATGACATTGTTATTTTAGGCAAGACAAATATGGATGAATTCGCAATGGGTTCATCCACTGAAAACTCTGCATACGGTCCAACGCACAATCCTTGGGATTTAACTCGCATCCCTGGCGGATCAGGTGGCGGTTCTGCAGCATCACTTGCTGCCTTTGAGGCACCGCTTGCAATTGGAACAGATACTGGCGGATCTATTCGCCAACCTGCTGCCGTTACTGGAACCGTGGGAGTCAAACCTACGTATGGTGGTGTATCTAGATATGGCCTTGTTGCTTTCTCTTCCTCCCTTGACCAAGCTGGTCCATGTGCACGTACTGTTTTAG
>CANKXJ010000049.1 GCA_947487595.1 Actinomycetota bacterium | reverse complement strand
TTAAACCGTTGGAATTTTGCTTCAAGAGCCGCAGTTAAATGAATCTAAAAACGTGATTGATAACGTTAAAGAAGGCGTGGCAGAAACTGTTGCAATGCTTGATCGCTTCAATGCAATTAGCGATGAGATGTCTAGCCCAGATGCTGACTATGACAAGTTATTAGCTGAAATGGGTGAGCTGCAAGAACAACTCGATCACCGCAATGCTTGGGAGTTAGATTCACAGTTAGAACAAGCTATGGATGCACTTCGTTGCCCACCAGCAGATGCCGATGTGTCAGTTTTATCTGGTGGTGAAAAGCGCCGCGTAGCACTCTGCAAACTACTCTTGCAAGCCCCAGATCTACTGCTCCTTGATGAGCCAACTAACCACCTAGATGCTGAATCTGTATTGTGGTTAGAGCAACATTTAAATAAATATGCTGGCGCAGTAGTTGCGATCACGCACGATAGATATTTCTTGGACAACGTTGCCCAGTGGATTCTAGAACTCGATAGAGGTCGTGCTTATCCCTATGAAGGTAACTACACCACCTACCTAGAAACAAAGTCAGCGCGTTTAAAGGTTGAAGGCCAAAAAGATGCCAAGCGCGCAAAGCGTTTAACGGAAGAACTTGAATGGGTGCGCCAAAACGCTAAGGGCCGCCAAGTTAAATCTAAAGCCCGTCTTGCCCGTTATGAAGAGATGGCAGCTGAAGCTGACAAGATGCGCAAACTCGACTTTGAGGAGATTCAAATTCCACCTGGACCACGTCTAGGTAATGTTGTTGTTGAAGTGGAGAATCTGACTAAGGGCTTTGGTGATCGTCTTCTCATCGATGATCTTTCATTTACTTTGCCACGCAATGGAATTGTGGGAGTAATTGGGCCTAACGGTGCGGGTAAAACAACTTTGTTTAAGACTTTGCTTGGTCTTGAAACTCCAGACTCTGGAACTGTAAAGATCGGTGAAACTGTAAAGATTTCCTACGTTGACCAGTCCCGTGGTGGATTAGATCCAAAGAAAACTCTCTGGGAAGTTGTCTCTGACGGTCTTGATTTCATTAAGGTCGGCCAAGTGGAAATGCCTTCACGTGCCTATGTTTCTTGCTTTGGTTTTAAAGGCCCGGATCAACAAAAGCCAACTGGAATTTTATCGGGAGGTGAGCGCAACCGTTTGAACTTGGCTCTCACACTTAAGCAAGGTGGAAACCTATTACTCCTCGATGAGCCAACAAATGATTTAGATGTTGAAACTTTAGGCTCACTAGAAAATGCACTTCTAGAGTTTCCGGGTTGCGCCGTGGTTATCTCCCACGATCGCTGGTTCCTTGACCGCGTAGCAACTCACATCTTGGCCTATGAAGGTGATTCAAAGTGGTTCTGGTTTGAAGGAAACTTCGAATCCTATGAAGCTAACAAGATTCAAAGATTGGGAGCAGATGCGGCACGTCCGCACCGCGTGACATATAGAAAGTTGACTCGATAAATGAGATATCAAAGTAAGCAATACGTCCGCTGGGATGATCTAGATGCTTTTGGTCATGTTAATAACGCTGTGTATTTAACCTATGCCCAAGAAGCCCGCTTTGCCTGGTCGGGCATTTTAGAGATGGTTGTTGCCCGTGCTGAAGTTGATTTCATCGCACCTATTTATGATGGCGATACATTCCTGGACATCGAACTATGGGTGAGTGCAATTGGTAACTCTTCTTTCACAATGACGTATGAGATAAAGATGAAAGGTGAAGTTGTGGCACGTGTGAAAACTGTGCAAGTCACTGTGGACATGAGCACTAAGAAATCTTCTCCCATGAGTGATGAACAACGTGCATTCTTAACAAAATACCTTGAGACAGAGTAATAATGGCTCAGTTAGCTTCGCGCAAAAAGCGTGCCTGGTGGCGGGATGCGGTTACCTACCAGATTTATCCACGCTCCTATGCTGATTCAAACGGTGATGGCATTGGCGATGTTGAAGGTATTCGCTCACGTCTTCCATATTTAAAAGAACTTGGTATTGATGCGATTTGGATTTCACCTTGGTATCCATCGCCTCAACACGATCATGGCTATGACGTCTCTGATTACATGGATATCGAACCTGATTATGGAACTTTGGCCCAAGCCGAACAACTCATTAAAGAAGCAAATGATTGTGGAATTAAGTTAATCGTTGACATTGTTCCTAACCACACTTCAAGTGATCACAAGTGGTTTCAGGCAGCCCTTAAAGCAGCTCCTGGTTCACCTGAACGAAACCGCTATATCTTTCGCGATGGCAAGGGACCTAATGGAGATCTGCCACCTAATAACTGGGAAGCAGTTTTTGGTGGTTGTGCATGGGAACGTGTGATTGAAGCCGATGGACAACCAGGCCAGTGGTATTTACATCTCTTTGTTGTTGAACAACCTGACCTTAATTGGGAGAACCCAGAAGTTGTTGCCCACTTTGAGCAAGTTTTAAAGTTCTGGCTAGATCGTGGGGTTGCAGGATTTCGCATTGATGTTGCCCATGGAATGTTTAAAGAAAAAGGCTTGCCAGATATTAGAAAAGATCCAGCAGCGGCCATGCTGGGCACAGAACACAAACCATTCTGGGATCAAGAGGGAGTCCACGATGTTTATCGCGCATGGCGCACAATCCTTGATTCATACCCAGGAGATCGCATGGCAGTAGCTGAGGCGTGGGTAAGTCCTGCAGAGCGCATTGCCAGATACGTGCGATCAGATGAACTACAGAACTCTTTTAACTTCGAAATGCTAACAACGCTCTGGGATGCCAAAGAGATCAAGAGAAAGATTAATAACTCAATTGATGCGCTGGAAGAAGTTGGTGCACCAACTTCATGGGTCTTTAACAACCACGATGTTGTGCGCTCAGTTGATCGCCTAGACCTTGGACTTACTAATCAGGGTGATACAACCCTTGCACGCCAAGGAGATCCTAAAGCGCTCAACATTGCGCGTGGCACATTGCGTGCTAGAAGCGCAGCTTTAATGACGCTAGCTCTACCTGGTGGAACATATCTGTATCAAGGTGAAGAGTTAGCCGTTCCTGAAGTGCGTGATATTCCAGAAGATCGTCTCACTGATCCACGTTGGAAGATGAGTGGTTATTTAGATCGCGGCCGCGATGGTTGCCGTGTTCCAATGCCATGGACATCTGATTCAGCAGGGGCTTTTGGTTTTTCAACTAATGCTGCGCTAAAGCCAGAGCAAGCATGGTTGCCACAATCATCCTGGTGGGGCAAGTTCGCAGTTGACACACAAGATGGTGTTGAAGGATCAACGCTGTCTATGTATCGAAGTGCACTGGCGATTCGCAAAGGTGAAGAAGGCTTAGGCGATGGTCCTATGGAGTGGATTGAAGCGGGCAAAGATGTTGTTGCATTTGCGCGTCCTGGCAATTTTGCTTGTTACATCAACTTTGGTGCAGCCATTGAGTTACCAAGCAACAGCCAAATTTTAGTTTCAAGCGGACCGATAAGCGGTCATACATTGCCCACTGATACCGCTGTTTGGGTCAGAATAGTTTCTTAATGCCAAATACAGCGCTGCAACAGAAAGTAGTTCGCACGCTGGCAACTGCCCAAGTCTTAAATGGCATTGGCGTTGCAGGCACGGTTGCCGCTGGTTCATTACTAGTTTCCTCGATTACCGATTCTGAAACGCTGGCAGGTCTGGCGCAGACTTTCTCTGTTTTAGGCGCAGCTGCTATGGCGCTGCCACTTGCCCGCTTAACTGCCCGTGGTGGTCGCAGGCTCTCACTCTCTGTTGGTTATGTTGCAGGAGTCGTTGGATCTATTAGTGCAGTTGTTGGCGGTGCCCAGAAAAATATCTTTTTCATGTTGCTAGGAACTTTCTTAGTCGGAGCTGCATCTGCATCTGGCTACCAAGCCCGCTTTGCAGCTATTGATTTAGCAACCGATGAAACCCGTGCAAAACAACTCTCATTTGTTGTCTGGGGATCAACTATTGGCGCAGTTGCGGGCCCTAATTTAATGGATCCAGCAGGTCGTTTGGCAGAGCGCTTCAATCTGCCGGCATTAGTTGGTCCATACATGATCTCTGCTGCTACGTTAATTTTTGCAACTGTTGTTATTCAGCTTTTTCTTCGCCCTGATCCTTATCTTTTGGCAGAAAAACAGGCCAACGTTAAACAACATAAAGGCTCAACTAAAGCTGCGCTTTCTCACATTCGCTCTAATCCAAAGGCGTTGTTTGCTATTAGTGCTATTGCAATCGGGCATGTGGCAATGGTGTCAGTGATGGTGATGACTCCTATTCATATGAAGCATGTTGATGTTTCACTTCAAATCATTGGCTTTGTTATTAGCGTGCACGTTTTGGGGATGTATGCATTTTCACCAATTGTTGGATCTTTAAGTGATCGCCTTGGGCGTGTGCGAGTTATCCAAATTGGTATAACCATCTTGTTGCTTTCAACTCTTGTTTCTGGCACTGCTGCCGCAGATGATGCGGTGAGACTTGGAATTGGTCTTTTCTTACTTGGTCTGGGTTGGTCCTGCACACTTATTGCAGGCTCTGCTTATTTATCTGAATCAGTCTCAGTTGAAATGCGACCAGCATCCCAAGGGGCTAGTGATTTAGTAATGAACTTAGCTGGCGCTGGCGGGGGAGCAATTGCCGGTGTGATTATCGGGACCTTAAGTTATGGTTGGTTATGCTTATGTGCAGCGATTCCAGTACTCGCGCTAGCGGTGGGTGCGCGAAGGATTATGAAAATTGAAAAATAAAGTCATGGCTATCCTTAGATCATGAGTTCGTTTTATGAGGAAATAGGCGGCGAAGCTTTCTTCACCGATTTAGTGTCTCAGTTCTATGCCCAGGTGGCCCTTGATCCGATTTTGCGTCCGATGTATCCAGAGGGTGATTTAAAGGCTGCAGCACTGCGCTTGCAATGGTTTTTAGAACAATACTGGGGCGGGCCAACTACCTATCAAGAAAACCGTGGTCATCCCCGTCTTCGTATGCGCCATGCGCAGTTTCATATCAATATCGCAGCACATGATGCATGGATCAAAGCAATGCGCACAGCCGTTGATGGTGTGGAGA
Source organism: Actinomycetota bacterium (assembly GCA_947487595.1). GTDB lineage: Bacteria > Actinomycetota > Actinomycetes > Nanopelagicales > Nanopelagicaceae > Planktophila. The sequence goes on along the minus strand of CANKXJ010000049.1, from coordinate 1,063 downwards.
TGAAGCCTGAACTTCGCGAGCAGTTGTGGAGCTATTTAGAGATGGCAGCAGCTGCCATGGTCAATCAACCAGATTGAGATTGATTCCCAACTTTTAGAATTTCACCATTTCGCAAATACCACAACGTTCCTTTTTTATCGCGCACACATGTCACACGCAAACCAACCTTTTCAACAACACCTTGCACTTCCAGCACATCTACTTGGTCACCAACACCATATTGATCTTCAACCAGCATAAAGATTCCAGAGAGAACATCTCGAACCAGAGTCTGTGCACCAAGACCCAGTGCAACACCTAAAATTCCAGCAGATGCAATGAGCGGTCCTAAGTTAAAACCAAACTCACCTAGGGCCATTGCCACAGCAACAACCCAGATAACTGTTTTTAGAGTGCTGGATAAAACTCCACCAATGGTGCGAGCGCGCTCTTTTTGACGGGCAACGATGTTGCGCGGACCGGGGACAAGATCAGCTGTTGCTAATCGATTCATTGCCCGCTCGATTGCGCGGGTTCCCAAGGTCTGGGAAATCATGGCCGAGATAAGAATGATGGCCACCCGCAGGGGGGTTCCGCTTATCCAGTCCAGGGCGTTTTGCAGTGAATCGTTCATAGAAGTCAGACTTTATCCAAATCTTTACCTAAATATCGCTAGTAAATACCCACGCGCTCGGGTGTTTTGGGGCAAGATAAACCAATTGCTCAAGGCAAGGAAAGAGGAAAGCGATGTCTCGGACGCTGGTGCTCAATGCCACCTATGAACCACTAGGTGTTATTACTGAACGCCGTGCCCTCATCCTTGTGCTCAACCACCGCGCAACCATGATTGAAGATTCCGGATCAGTCCTACATTTCTCCGGCGGTGAGATAGAACTACCGTCAGTTATTCGCCTCAATAAGTTTGTTCGCATTCCTTATCGTCATGCAGTTCCTCTATCTCGCCGGGCAATTTTTGCTAGAGATGGTGGACGCTGTGTGTATTGCACCGCACCTGCCACATCCATTGATCACGTCATTCCACGTAGTCGTGGTGGTGGTCATAATTGGGAGAACGTAGTTTCTG
>CANKXJ010000048.1 GCA_947487595.1 Actinomycetota bacterium | reverse complement strand
TCTGGAGTTCCTTCATACATCACCTGTGTTGCACCATTAATAAGTGGGCCGTAAACAATGTATGAATGACCAGTAATCCAACCAACATCTGCCGTGCACCAATAAACATCGGTCTCAGCTTTAATATCAAAGACCATTTTGTGGGTGTAGGCGACCTGCGTTAAGTAGCCACCAGTTGTGTGAAAAATACCCTTGGGCTTAGCCGTGGTGCCCGATGTATACAAAATGAAGAGTGGGTGCTCAGAATCAAAGCTTTCTGCCACATGTTCACTCGATTGGCGGGCAACAATCTCATGCCACCAAACATCGCGCTCAGTCCAGGCAGTTTCTTGCTTGGTGCGTTGAACAACTAAAACCTTTTCAACATTGTGTTGACCCTTAAGTGCTTCATCAACTGCAGGCTTTAATGCAAAAGCTGCACCTTTTCTAAATCCGCCATCTGCTGTAATAACTAATTTTGCATCAGCATCTTGAATACGTGATAACAAAGCTTCAGCTGAAAATCCACCAAAGACAACTGAGTGAGGCGCACCAATGCGTGCACATGCCAACATCGCAACTGCGGCCTCTGGAATCATTGGCATGTAGATAGCAACACGATCTCCAGCTTTAATTCCTAGTTCAATGAGTGCGTTGGCGGTTTTCTTAACTTCTGTCAGTAACTCCGCATAAGTAATGGTGCGTGTGTCACCAGGTTCGCCCTCAAAGTGAAATGCAACGCGGCTTCCGCGTCCTTGGCTGACATGTCGATCAAGTGCGTTAACGGAGGCGTTTAATTTTCCACCGATAAACCATTTAGCATAGGGAGATTGCCAATCCAAAGTTTTACTCCACGGTGTATCCCATTGCAAAGATTTAGCTTGTGCATCCCAAAAAGCTAGACGATCTTTATCTGCGCGCGCATATTCATCAGGCTGTGCATTAGCAGCGGCAGCAAACTGTGCGGTTGGAGGAAAGTGGCGATCTTCGCTCAATAAGTTTTCTAAGGACTCATGGTCTTGGCTCATAACACGTGAGATTACCCGCCATAGCCAGTTATCAACAGAGTTTCTGCTGGGGTAGTTCTCACATGTACACGGCGCCCAGAATGCCAAACGCGAAAGGAGGTCACACACATGGGAATTACGTCAGTCTTTTTGCTGATATTTAAGTTCTTTGGCAACGCCACATTGGTCGCAGCCCTATTCCGTTTTGCGGGCTCGGTATTTAAGACCTATATGTAGTCGGGTCTATGAATTAAGCCCCTGGTCCGCCCGAGCCAGGGGCTTTTTCGCGCCTTTTTTGTGGGATTAGCGCCAAAGTGAGAGGATTGGCCGTAAGCCTCTAGACGGTTCAAAGTTGCACTCGCTTTTAGGGATTACACCAAGTAACTAGGAGTCACAGTGCCAATTGCAACCCCAGAAATTTATGCAGACATGTTGGATCGCGCCAAGAAAGGCGCCTTTGCATACCCAGCAATTAACGTTTCATCATCACAAACACTTATCGCTGCTATTCGTGGTTTCGCCGAAGCAGAATCAGATGGAATCATTCAATTTTCTTGGGGCGGGGCTGAATACGCTTCAGGTTCAACAGTTAAGAATATGGTTGATGGCGCAGTTGGCTTAGCTGAGTTCGCACACGTTGTTGCTAAGAACTACAAAGTAAACATTGGTATTCACACAGATCACTGTCCAGCAGAAAAGCTCGATGGCTTCATGCGTCCACTTCTTGCATTTGGTGCAAATCGAATCAAGTCAGGTAAGGCTCCACTATTTAACTCACACATGTGGGATGGCTCTGCAGTTGATATGAAAGAAAATATGCGCATCGCAAAGGAAATGTTGACGATGTCTGTTGCAGCAAAGACAATCCTTGAGATTGAAATTGGTGTTGTTGGTGGAGAAGAAGATGGCATTGAAGCAAAGCATGATGCCAAGCTCTACTCAACTCCAGAAGATGCACTTCTCACTATTGAAACTCTTGGAACAGATGCAAATGCCCGCTACTTAGTAGCTGCAACATTTGGAAACGTTCACGGCGTATACAAGCCAGGAAACGTTGTTCTGCAACCAAAGATTTTGGCAACGTTGCAAGAAGCAGTTTCAAAGAAGTTAGGTCTTGCCGCTGGAAGTAAGCCAATGGACTTGGTTTTCCATGGTGGTTCTGGCTCACTTCTTTCAGAGATTCGCGAATCCCTTGATTATGGTGTTATTAAGATGAATGTTGATACAGATACTCAATATGCCTTTACTCGCCCAGTTGCTGATCACATGCTTAAGAACTACGACGGTGTGTTAAAGATTGACGGCGAAGTTGGTAACAAGAAGGCTTATGACCCACGTGCGTGGGGTAAGGCTGCTGAAGCTGGCATGGCTGCTCGCGTTGCACGTGCTTGTGAAGATCTTCGCTCAACTGGCACTTCATCACTTAAGTAATAACCTACCTAATCAGAGAGGCTTTACCAATGCCTGCACTTGTTTTGCTTGGAGCTCAATGGGGCGACGAAGGCAAGGGTAAAGCTACCGATTTACTGGGAGATCGCGTTGATTATGTTGTTCGCTACCAAGGCGGAAACAATGCAGGCCACACAGTTGTAATCGGTGATCAAAAGTACGCACTTCACTTATTACCTTCTGGGATTCTCTCACCTAACGTAATTCCAGTAATTGGCAACGGCGTAGTTATTGATCCAGGCGTTTTACTTCAAGAAATCGCTGGATTAACTGAGCGCGGTATCAATTGCAGCAAATTATTAATTTCAACTAATGCGCACTTGATTACTCCTTATCACCGCACCATCGATAAGGTTTCAGAGCGCTTCTTAGGTAAATCAAAGATTGGTACAACTGGTCGCGGAATTGGACCGGCTTATGCCGACAAGATCAACCGCATTGGTATTCGTGTTCAGGATCTCTTTGATCCATCCATCTTGCGCCAAAAGATTGAAAGTGCGTTGCGCGATAAGAATCAAGTACTTATTAAAGTCTTCAACCGCAAAAACATTGAGGTAGATGAAGTTCTGGAAGAGTATTTGGCGTATGCCGAGATTCTTCGCCCATATGTTGCTGATACTGTTTTAATCCTCAATGAGGCGCTCAAGGCCGGAAAGCGCGTACTTTTAGAGGGTTCACAGGGCACTTTGCTAGATGTTGATCACGGTACTTATCCATTCGTAACATCAAGTAATCCAACTGCAGGTGGTGCATGCACAGGTTCTGGAATTGGACCAACAAAGATTGATCGTGTTATTGGAATCATTAAGGCTTACACCACTCGCGTTGGTAGTGGGCCTTTCCCGACTGAGCTCTTTGATGAAGATGGAGAAGCACTGCGACGTATCGGTGGTGAAGTTGGTGTTACTACCGGCCGTGCTCGTCGCTGCGGTTGGTTTGATGCTCCAATTGCACGTTATGCAGTGCGCGTTAATGGTTTAACAGATTTCTTCTTAACTAAGTTAGATGTGTTAACTGGTTGGGAAAAGATTCCTGTATGCGTTGCTTATGAAATCGATGGAAAGCGCGTGGAAGAACTCCCAGCATCGCAATCAGATTTCCACCACGCAAAGCCAATTTATGAATACATGCCAGGTTGGAGCGAAGACATCACTGGTGCACGCAAACTCAGTGATTTGCCACAAGCTGCGCAGAACTACATCGCGTTTTTGGAGAAAATCTCGGGAGCACCGATGAGTGCAATCGGAGTAGGTCCCGGGCGCGATGAAACAATTGTCGTAAAGGATTTCATCTAAAAAATGAAAATCCTCCTAGTCGGAAGCGGCGGTCGCGAACACGCCTTAGGACTAGGACTACACGCAGATCCAGAGTGCACCGAACTTCATGTTGCACCAGGTAATCCAGGTATCGCGCAGTTTGCAACATGTCACCCATTAGTAATAAGCGATAACCAAGCAATTCTTGAATTGGCACAAAGACTTGATGTTGATTTAGTCGTTATTGGCCCTGAAGTTCCATTAGTAAATGGGGCCGCAGATCTTTTGCGGGCCGCTGGAATATCAACCTTTGGCCCATCTAAAGCTGCAGCTCAATTAGAAGGCTCTAAAAACTTTGCAAAAGAGGTGATGGCAGATGCTGGTGTTCCAACTGCACATAGTTTCACCTGCACAACTCAAGCTGAGATTGAAAAAGCACTCGATGCTTTTGGTGCGCCATATGTAGTCAAAGATGATGGTTTAGCTGCAGGTAAAGGTGTTGTTGTTACAAGAGATCGCCAAGAAGCGTTAGATCACGCATTATCTTGCAAGCGAGTAGTTATTGAAGAGTTTCTAGATGGCCCAGAAGTTTCACTCTTTGGAATAAGCGATGGCAAAACTGTTATCCCAATGCAACCAGCACAAGATTTTAAACGCGCACTCAATGGTGATCAGGGACCAAATACTGGGGGAATGGGTGCTTACTCACCACTTCCTTGGGCGCCATCAGACATTATTGAAGATACACATAAGAAAGTACTTGCACCCATGATTGCTGAAATGGCAGCACGTGGCACACCATTCGTTGGTTTGCTCTATGCAGGTCTTGCATTAACTGATCATGGAACACGAGTGATTGAATTTAATGCACGTTTTGGCGATCCTGAAACTCAAGTATTAATTCCACTTTTAAAAACGCCTTTGGCACAACTTCTCTACAAAGCGGCAACAAGAAATCTAGAAGGTGTCACTTTGCAGTGGAGTGATGAATCTGCGGTGAGTGTTGTATTAGCTAGCAATGGTTATCCAACAGCACCACAATTAGGTGGAGTAATTGGGGAATTTCCAACGATTGAAAAAGTTTCAATATTTCATGCAGGCACAACTCAAAATGAAAAAGGCTTAGTTTCATCAGGCGGCAGAGTGCTCACTGTGACCGGAACGGGCAATGACTTAACTGAAGCCCGCGACCGTGCTTACCGGGCAATTAGCCACATCTCACTTGATGGATCCTTCTATCGCACCGATATCGCGCTCAATGCGTCGGTGGCAGAGAAGGGCAATTAAATGAAGGATAATTCGGGCGTGAGCCTTCTCGCTAACCGTTATGCATCAGCTGCGATGCGCGAAATCTTCGCACCTGAAGCAAAAATCATCGCTGAAAGAAAGCTCTGGATCGCAGTAATGCGCGCTCAATCAACTTTGGGCCATGCAATCTCCAAGGCTGTAATTACAGATTACGAGAAGGTAATTACACAGGTGGATCTTGCATCTATCGATGCCCGTGAAAAGAAAACTCGTCATGATGTGAAAGCCCGTATTGAAGAGTTTAACGCTTTAGCTGGACATGAAGCAATCCATGCAGGCATGACAAGCCGAGATCTAACTGAAAATATTGAAGCGCTACAAATCCGCAATGGGCTTGATGTGGTCCATGACAAGGTTGTCACTGTTCTTGCACGATTAGCAGAGCGCGCAACACAATATGCAGATCAGCCAGTTGCAGGACGATCACATAATGTTCCAGCACAAATCACAACTCTTGGAAAAAGATTTGCTTCAGCTGCAGAAGAATTACTTTTTGCATACGAGCGCTTGACTGCTTTGCAAGATCGTTACCCAATGCGCGGCATAAAGGGACCAGTTGGAACTGCGCAAGATTCAATTGACTTACTTGGTTCAATAGATGCTCATATGAAATTAGAAAATACAATTGCAAAAGAGTTGGGCTTTAACCGTGTTCTAGATTCAACAGGTCAGATTTATCCCCGCTCTTTTGACTATGACGTTGTGACAACTCTTGTTCAACTTGCATCATCACCTTCATCCCTTGCCACATCTATTCGCTTGATGGCAGGTGCTGAACTTGTCACCGAAGGATTTAAAGCTGGCCAAGTGGGCAGCAGCGCAATGCCTCACAAGATGAACACACGCTCCTGTGAGAGAGTCAATGGTTTAGCCGTTGTGCTTCGCGGATATGCATCGATGGTTAGCGAACTAGCTGGGGATCAATGGAATGAAGGCGATGTTTCTTGTTCTGTAGTTCGCCGTGTTGCAATGCCTGATGCTTTCTATGCCATAGATGGTTTGCTTGAAACAATGCTGACGGTTCTAGATGAGTTTGGAGCCTTCCCAGCAGTAATCGCTGCTGAATTAGAGCGTTATTTACCTTTCTTAGCTACGACAAAGATTTTGATGGCAGCTGTTAAGGCTGGCGTTGGGCGTGAAGTTGCCTATGAAGTGATTAAAGAACATGCAGTCAAAGCAGCGTTAG
>CANKXJ010000047.1 GCA_947487595.1 Actinomycetota bacterium | reverse complement strand
CTGGGGCTTTGCCTCATCTCCTGAGATCTCCGTAGATGTTGCCAAGAAGCTTGCACATACAGCAGTTGCAATGGCTAAGACATCAAAGCCTTTATCAACTGAGTTAGTCTCACTTGTGACAGAGCCCGTTTATGCAAACCAGACCTGGGTCTCTGATTATGAAATAGATCCTTTCTCAGTCTCAGACTCAGATAAGAAGGATCGCCTCGCAGATTTAAGTAACCGTCTGCTTAAGAGTGCAGGCGTTAATCACACATCTGCTCACACAATGTTTGTTAAAGAACAAAAGCACTACGCCGATTCATATGGAACTAGCACCACGCAACAGCGCGTGCGCATCCAAACACAGATTGAAGCAATCTCTATTGGCGATCATGGCTTTGAATCCATGCGCACATTGGCACAACCTGCTGGCTTTGGTTGGGAGTGGATGGGCAATAAGCACTGGGATTGGGATGGCGAGATTGCTCAACTTCCTTCACTATTGGCAGAGAAAGTTGCCGCACCTTCAGTAGAAGCTGGTCGCTATGACGTATTAGTGCATCCATCAAATCTCTGGCTCACAATTCATGAGTCAATTGGCCATGCAACTGAACTCGATCGCGCCATTGGTTATGAAGCCAACTACGCCGGAACCTCTTTTGCCACACCAGATAAGTTAAATACTCTTCAATACGGCTCAAAGCTGATGAATGTGACTGGAGATCGCGCTACACCTCATGGCCTTAGCACGGTGGGTTTTGATGATGAAGGTGTTGCAGCCCAACGTTGGGACATCATTAAGGATGGTCTGCTCGTTGGTTATCAGTTAGATCGTCGCATTGCTGCTCGCGTTAATCGCGATCGCAGTAATGGCTGCGCCTTTGCTGACTCACCAGCCCACGTTCCAATTCAGCGCATGCCAAATGTTTCTTTGCAACCAAATCCAACAGGTCCAACCTATGAGGAAATGGTTGCTTCAATGGAGGATGGAATCATCATTAAGGGTGATAAATCCTGGTCCATTGATATGCAGCGCTATAACTTCCAATTTACTGGTCAACAGTTCCATCGTGTTAAGAACGGTAAAATTGTTGGTCAGCTCAAAGATGTTGCCTATCAAGCAACGACAACTGATTTCTGGGGCTCTATGAAGGTTGTGGGTGGTCCTTCTACTTATGTTCTAGGCGGTGCCTTTAACTGCGGTAAAGCGCAACCAGGTCAGATTGCAGCGGTAAGTCATGGTTGCCCAGCGGCAATCTTCGACAAAGTAAATATTCTCAATACTGTTGCGGAGGCTGGAAAATGATTTCTGCTCAAGATCTAATTGAAAAGATCACATCGGCTGCAACATGTGATGACTGCATTGTTGTTGTGCGCGATAAGACCCAAGCTAACCTACGTTGGGCTGGCAGCACGCTAACCACGAACGGTGTTATCCAAGAGCGCAGCGTCACTGTTGTTGCCTTCGTGGCCGTTGAAGGTGGGATGGCATCTGGTGGTGTAACACGCACAGATGTCTCCCTTGCAGATGTTCCAAAGCTACTGGAGGAGGCAATCGCTGCGGCAAAAGCATCAGGTGCAGCTGAAGACTACGCACCACTTGCTACAAACGTATCTATTGGTGATTGGTCAGCAGCTCACGTTCCAACTGGTCCTGAAGTATTTTCAACGTTTGCTCCAGCGTTAGGCGATATGTTCTCTCGCTCAGTGGCAGATAAAATTGAACTCTTTGGATATTCCGAACACACCAATGAAACAACCTGGGTTGGATCAAAGGGTGGGTTGCGCTTGCGCAAGGATTCACCAGTTGGTCGCGTAGAGATGACTGGAAAGTCCCACGATCGCTCTCGCTCCACATGGAACGGTGTTGAAACTCGTGACTTTAAAGATGTCTCTGTTGCAAACATCGATGCACAGATTCGCCAGCGCTTAACCTGGCAGGGCACAAAAGTAGATCTTCCTGCTGGACGCTATGACACCATCATGCCTTCAGGCTCTGTTGCAGATCTCTTCACCTACATGATGTGGGTATCAGCTGCTCGCGATGCTCATGAAGGTCAATCAGTATTTTCTAAAAAGGGTGGCGGAACTCGTATTGGTGAGAAGCTCTCTAATCTTTCACTGCAGTTCTTTAGTGATCCTGAGTTCAAGCAACTTCCTGCATCTAACTTCGTAGCAACTGCTGTGAGTTCACCATTCTCATCAGTCTTTGATAATGGTCAACCAATCAAGCGCGTCGACTGGCTCAAAGATGGCGTCTTGCAATCTCTGATTCAAACTCGTGCAACAGCAAAGCTCACCAACCTTGATTTCACACCAATCGGTGAAAACCTTGTTATGAGCGTTGATGGGGCAAGTGGGTCACTGGAAGATCTAGTCAAGAAAGTTGATAACGGACTACTTCTTACAACCTTCTGGTATATCCGCATGGTTGATCCCAACTCACTACTTCTGACCGGCTTAACTCGTGACGGTGTTTATCACGTTAAGGGCGGCGAAGTAGTTGGTGCAACCAATAACTTCCGTTGGAATGATTCACCGGTTTCAGCCCTATCTCGCATCGCACATGCTGGTGCCTCTGAATGGACGCAACCACGTGAATGGGCTGGCGATATGTCTAATATGGCCGTTCCACCGCTAGTGATTAAAGATTTCAATATGTCGACGGTGAGCCCAGGAAGTTAATCTTTCTCACCTAGTTCTCTACTTATGGGTTAATGACTCCTGTGCTCAGAAGCACTAACACTATTGTTCCAAGTGCGATTCTGTAGATGATGAATGGCATGAAGGATCTAGTTGTTACAAACTTAAGTAACCAGGCGATGACGGCGTAGCCAACAACAAAGGCAATGGCTGTTGCTATAAAAGTTTGTGGCAGGGTGTAAACATTAGAAGCATCTGAACCAAAAGCATCTTTGAGTTGATAAAAGCCACTACCAAAGACTGCTGGCAGAGCTAAGAGAAATGAATAGCGCAGCGCAGCTTCGCGGGTGTAACCGAGGTAGCGACCCATTGCAATCGTTGCACCAGAGCGAGAAACACCTGGAATCAATGCAAGTGATTGGGCTAGTCCATAAAGGATGCCGTGTTTAACGTTGAGTTCACTTAGGCCCCTTTCTTTTTTGCCATAGTGATCTGCTAATCCAAGAATGACACCGAAGATGATTAAGGATGAAGCTATTAGCCAAAGTGAGCGGAAATCATTAGTAATCACGTCTCTACCTAGATAACCCAGAATGGCAATAGGAAGACTGCCGAGAATGATTAACCAACCCATACGAGCAAGTGGTTTTTGATCTGTAGCTAGATCTTTGCGCAAAACAGCTTGATTAAACCAGGCTAAAACAATGTTCTTAATATCATTTCTAAAAAAGATCAGAACAGCTAACTCTGTGCCAATCTGGGTAATGGCCGTGAAGCGGGCACCTGGATCTTGGGCATTGCCAAAGAACTCGCCTGCGATGCGCTGGTGTGCGCTCGATGAAATAGGTAGAAACTCTGTAAGACCCTGCACAATCCCCAGAACTATTGATTCAAACAAAATGAACACCTTTTCATCCGCTTATTAATACACAATGGTAACTGCACAGGCTTTCTATCTGGCTTAAATCTCTATCTTTTCGGCTTTTCCTGCAAAGTAGCCGACCACAGCAAGGGCTATTCCAAGTGCAACTGGCACGAGCAAAGCAATACCCCAACTCAAGGTTGAATCAAAGATCGCTCCAACGATTCCAGGTGCAAAGGCAGCCATGAGATAACCGATGGATTGAGCCATGATTGAAAGAGAACGGGTCTCCCCCGCATCAATACTGCGTGTGACTGTGAGTAGTAGTGAAAGAGGGAAAGTAACTGAGAGGCCAATATTTGAGATAAGAAGCCAGATTATTAATCGCCAACCGCTATCAAAAATTAGCGCTGCAAAGCTAGCTGTAACCATTAAGCCCATTAAGAATAAGAACACGCGCATCTTCTTTAACTTGGATGCATAGTGCGGAGCTGCAATACCTATGGCAGAGCCGAGAAAACCAGTAATAGAGACAACTAATCCGGCATGACTAAGGGTGTAACCCTTAGAAACCAAGATAGTTGGTAGCCATGTTGCTGTGCCATAGAAAAGCATGGATTGCAGACCAAAGAAGATTGCAATGCTCCAGGCTCCTGGTTTTTTAAAAAGAGCCCGGTGGAACTTTGGACTCACTTCCATATGCCCCGATTCACGAGACTTTGAAATCCGCAGTAACCACCATGCAGATGAAATCACGCCGATAACTAACCAAGGAATCATCGATAAGCGCCAACCCCATGAAGTTGCCTCGGCTAATGGCACTGCCACCGCCACAGAGATCGCTGCAAAGGTGCCCATGATTGTTATATAGATGCCAGTTAAGAGCCCTGAATGATCTGGAGCGTTCTCCTTCACCCATACTGGCAAAGAGAAATTCAATACCGCAATTGCAATTCCAACAGTGATGGATGAAATAAAGAGCATTGGGACATTACCAACGGTGCGAAGAAAGATTGCTGCTGATAAAACCGTTAAAGTCCAAGCAATGACCTTATTAGTTCCACCAATTTTGCCCACCAGTGGCATTAAGAAAGCACTTCCTGCAAAGCAGAGCACAGAGAGTGAAGTTAAGAAGGAAAGCTGAAAAGAGCTCAGTTGATACTGCTCTTTAAGGATGGGATAGAGCGGGCTCATAATTGTTAACCCGGCCCGCATGTTTATTGCCGTGATGAAGATAGGTAGCCCTATACGAATCGCTTCACGATTGGTCATAAGGGGCACCGACATTGCTTAAGCCTATCTTGGAAAGCTTTTCTCAAAGCAGAAAACGTAGAGCTAGTGAGCGGCTCCGCCCAGATTCATGACCACCACACCAACAATGATGATTGCCATACCTATGATGTTTAACTTAGAGAGATGCTGATCAAAGAAGATGACACCGCCTATGGCAGCTCCCATAATTCCCACGCCAGACCAAACGGCATAGGTAATGCCCACTTCAAGCTTTTTAAGTGAGATTGCCATGAGTGAGAAGGCAATTACATAACCAACGGCAACTCCAAGTGAGGGCCATAGCTTGCTCAGTCCGTCGCTAGCTTTGAGAAATAGCGTTCCAGCAATTTCAGCAACAATTGCGATTGAAAGTAAGAACCAGGCCATAGTGTCTAGATTACCTTATTTAAACCAAGAACTGTCCTCTAAGTCGGATTATGAAATCTTTTTGAAACTCTCTCCAGAATTAGTGGAAGTGTAGATATCTGGTCCAACTGTTACCAGCATCAACTGATCACTTGCGCTGAGAATTCCTAGCGCTCCTTTAAAGGTATTGAGCTCTGTCCAGGTTTTACCGGAATTTGTTGACTTAAAGAGGGTCTTACCACTCACCGCATAGAGTCCCGATTTACGCCATTCAATTTGAGTAATTTTAAGATTGTTTTTCATCTTAGTTGTAGATTTAAATGCATTCTTAGTCACTATTAATTCAGAATTCTTGATTGCCATAGCCATTCCTGACATCGCAGGTGAAACTGCAATATCCGTGAAGGTATTTGTTCCCAAATATTTCCAGGTCTTTCCAGAATCCGGCGAGTGCATTAAATTTCCACTCTGTGAATCTGAGCCGTATAAATCACTTCCGGCACCTTCTAAAAAGTGGAAATCAACTTTCCCAACCAAAGAGACAGCTTTCCAAGTTAAGCCACCATTAATAGATTTAACCAGGCCTATTGGATTTGGCATTTTGGAACCTTCGGCTGGGTGCCCACTTGCAAACAATTCCTTACCTAGAGTTGTAAACCCCATCACGTCAATCTTTTCTTTCCCAACTAACTTCATATTATTCTTTCCAACTAGCTCATAGAGGCCTTCATGAGTCAAGACAAAAACTTTGTTCTCTATAACTTTTATATGATGTATATGTGGAACAGAATCGAGAGTTTCCGCACTTGCTCTATTTCCAACCAGCATCAGCGCAACAATAACGAAGACGGAAAAACTGACTCTCAAGCCCTTGGCCTCTGACTTTTTCATTTTTTCCTCAATCTCGATAGTTGGTAATACTTCTAGACTCGGCCGGCATATGGCATTAGGCCTTCGACACTGTAAATATTAGAAAAACGAAGTCCACTTTTCGTTGATCGAGCCTCCCACATCATTCCATTGCCGGCATAAATACTCATGTGGTGAATTGTGCTGATAGTTCCTTTGTATGAGTAGAAGAGAAGATCTCCTGGCTGCATTTC
>CANKXJ010000046.1 GCA_947487595.1 Actinomycetota bacterium | reverse complement strand
CACGATCACACGATCGGCAGGAAGAATACGAATGTAGTTCTTTCGCATCTTGCCGCTTATGTGAGCAAGGACTTTATGTCCATTTGTTAGCTCCACGCGAAACATTGCATTAGGTAAAGCTTCAGCAACAGTGCCTTCCATTTCGATAGCACCATCTTTACTAGCCAAGCTGTAACCACATTTCTGTTCTGAGCGTGAAACAAGCGAAGTCGTAGTTTAGAGGGCGGGCTCAGATAAGGGAAATCGGTCCAAATGAATTACATAGGTGTAACTCAGGCCACATCTACTCTTTTTTCACGCTGAAAAGCGAGCTACCCAAAAGCACTGCAAGGCCAATAAAGACGGCCCCTGCCCCAGAAGCCGCTGCTGCAATACCGGCTGCTGCCGGCACCACAAACTGTCCTAATCGATTTCCCATCAACCTGGCAGAGACGGCTAATGCTCGTTCCTCACTTTGAGTCTTTTGAGAAACTAATGACATCGTTAAAGGTTGTCCGATGCCAAGTGAGAAGCCTGCAACAAAAACAATAAGTCCAAGTGTGAGTGGTGTGTGTGCAAAAGCCATTGCAGCACATGAAATAACTGAGATGACCGTGCTCCACCAGAGCAGTTGGAAGGTTGTGAATCGTTCACTCAGTCTTCCAAGAAAGAGCCTTGAAAGCATTGTTGTGCCTGCACGAATCGCCAGAATCGCACCCACTGCATAAGGCGAGAAGTTATTTTCAGTTCCAAAAAGCGGTAAGAAAACAACTAAAACATCGGCAGCAGATGAGATCGCTAATGAAATATAGATAGCTGCAAGGATTCCTGGGCGTTTAACAAGGTGAATCGCTGTTTTAAATGTGCCCTCAGAGTTTTCCTGCGCAACAACTGTTGGACGCTCATTTCTCCACCTAATGACAGGAAAGAGGGCGAGAATTGTTAACACAACCCCAAGTAAAAAAGCATTAGATGTTGATTTAGGAAGATTGCCATTTGATCCAGCAACAAGGGCTGCAACTATCGGACCGAGCATGTGCCCCACTGATGCGCTGAATGTGTAGAAGCCAAAGTATTTGTCGTAACTCTCACGCGGTGCGCGAAGTGCAACCATGGACTGCCCACCCACCATGCACGCTAAGTGTGCAGTGCCCGCGCAAGCTGCTGCGATTGAAAGCCAAAGAATTGAATTAGCAACCATAAGTCCTGCAGAGGTTACTAACATCGCTAAGGTTCCAAAAATGATGAACTTAGCCTCACCCATTCTCCCTACCCACTTACCAAATTGAAGTGCAAGCAAAACTGGAAAGAGTGCATAAACCGATGCAAGCAAACCAATCTGTGCAGCATTGGCATCAAGCTCTAACGCTCGATAAGTAATCATCGGACGCAAGACATAGATAGTTGCTTGGGTAAGGGTGGATGAAATAAGTAAAGGCTTAGCCCAGGGCAAAAGCTTCTCTGAACTCATTTACTTATTAACTGCGAATTTTTTCTTAAAGTTCCAAACCAGCGGCCCAATAATCACCAGCAATAAAATGCCGTAGATGATCTTTGGGAATCCGCCAGCAATGAGAATGTTCCAATCCCCCTGGCTAATTTGAAGTGCGCGCTTGAATTGCAGTTCAGCCAGCGGCCCCAAAATCACACCGATGATAAGTGGCGTAACTGGCACACCAAATCTGCGGAACAAATAGCCGATAAATCCCACAGCTAATGCCACTTGCAGATCAAAAGTGGAGTTATTGAGGGCGTAGGCACCTAGTAAGGCAAAAGTAGTAATTCCTGCATATAAGTAATGTGTTGGAATCTTCAGCAAAAGCACCCAAAAGCGAATCAAAGGAAGGTTAAGGACTAATAGCAGAGCGTTACCGATAAATAGAGAGGCAATCAATCCCCAAACAATTTCCGGATTAGTCTGGAAAAGCATCGGGCCTGGTTGAATATTAAAAGACTGGAAAGCAACCAAAACAACGGCGGCAGTTGCAGAAGTTGGTAAACCTAGTGCAAGCATTGGAACCAAGACACCTGCAGCATTTGCATTATTTGCAGCCTCTGGACCAGCAACACCTTCAATTGCCCCTTTACCAAACTCATCCTTATTTTTAGACAAAGCTTTTTCAACACCGTAACTTAAAAATGTTGGAACTTCAGAACCACCTGCTGGAATAACTCCCAGTGGAAAACCAATTGCAGTTCCACGCAGCCATGGCTTCCATGAGCGACGGAAATCTTCCCGTGTCATCCAGGCTTTGCCTTTCATCTCAAGGACTTCGGTACGCACCAATGTGTGACGGCTTGCAAGATATAGCGCCTCACCTAATGCAAAAATTGCCACAATTACCGTAACGGTTTCAATTCCATCAATGGCATTCATATTGCCAAAAGTTAATCGCAACGCACCGGACTGAAGATCTGCGCCAATGAGTCCGATAACTAATCCCACTGAAAGTGCCACTAAGCCACGAATTCTTGATGAACCCAGCAGAGTTCCAACTGTTGCAAAAGCCAAAATAATGAGAGATAAATAACCTGCGGGCTGGATAGTGAGTGCAACATCGGCCATCCAAGGAGCACCAAAAGCCAATAACAATGTGGCAATAGTTCCAGCAACGAATGAACCAATGGCAGCTGTTGCAAGTGCAGCACCTGCTCGGCCAGCTTTGGCCATCTTGTTGCCCTCTAAGGCAGTAATTACCGAGCCACTTTCTCCGGGAGTATTGAGCAAAATAGATGTCGTTGATCCACCATACATAGCACCGTAGAAAATTGCGGCAAACATAATTAACGCTGAAGTTGGATTAACCGTTAAACAAACAGGAAGGAGTAAACCAATTGCTAGAGCAGGTCCAATCCCTGGCAATACTCCAACAAGAGTTCCAAGGAATGTTCCTAGAAGTCCAAACATCAAATTTGTTGGGGTGAAGGCGGTCTGAAAACCATCCATCAACATTGCAAAACTATTACCCATTTCCGATCACTCCTTCGAAGAAGCCTGAAGGAAGGTTGATATTGAGACCTATTGTGAAAGCGAAATAAACGACTAACGCAAAAGCAAAACTAATTCCTAAATCTTTAAGGTATTTTCTTGAGCCAAATCCATATGCGACTCCAAAGAAACAGACTGTTGCTGCAATTACATAACCGGCAATCTCAAGCAAAATCACATGGAGTCCAATAGCAGCGGCAATAATTGCCATCGTCTTAAAATTTGCACCGACAAATGAATCACCTGGATGATTGCCTTCGGGCGTTCCCAGTCGACCCCGCAAAACTTGCATAATCAATCCAAAGCCGACTAATGAAGTGAAAGCGGCAACCATGTATGGAAAAGTTTGAGGGCTAACAATTGAAGAGCCCTGTGGGACATCCATACGAGATGTATCCCAAGCAACAAATATCCCAAGCAGAAAGAGGGAGCTGGCAAATACCAGCTCCCCCTTTGCCTGCTGAGAGATCTTTAGAATCAATTAGATTCCAAGGCCCTTCATGACTGCATTGATTTCTGGGATGTGCTTTTCAAGGAATGACTTGAAAGCAGCTCCTGCTACGAACTCGTTATCCCACTTGTTCTTTGTAAGCTCAGCTTTCCATGCTGGTGAAACATGCATGATGTCAATTACCTTAATGAAGTTGAGGTAATCAGCCTTTGAAAGATCAGCTGGAGCCATGATTCCACGCCAGTTTCCATATACAAGGTCGTAACCCTGTGAAACGAATGTCTTGGCTTTGATACCAGAGATTGTCTTGGCTGATGAAACTCCAAGATAACGCATCTTTCCTGATGTTACGTACGGTGCGAAATCAAGTGCTCCCGAGATACCAACCTGAGTTGCGTTGCTAAGAAGTGAAGTAATGACTTCTGGTCCACCTGAGTAAACAACGTAGTTCAACTTAGTTGGATCCACGCCTGCCTTTTGTGCAAGTAGGCCAATAGTCTGGTGATCGACTCCACCCTTGTTACCACCTGCGATAGCAACCGCATTTGGCTTTGCAACAAGGTCATCCATTAATTGCTTCAATGTGCGGTACTTAGATGAAGCTGGAACAACGATTCCTTCATACTCGCGCAAGATCTTTGCAATTGGTGTTGAAGCTAGAAGATTAAGTGTTGACTTGTTTGAATAAAGTCCACCAGTCATTGCAATACCAGTAACCATTCCAGCTTCTGGCTTACCCTTGATTTCTTGGAATGCAGCAAGACCAACAGCACCACCAGCACCTGGCTTATAAACAGATGTAGTAGCTGCTAACAGACCTTCTGCTTTAAGAGAGTTTGTAATCGCATCAGCTGTGAGTGAATATCCACCTGGGTTAGCAGGAATTGTCCAGTCGATAGCCTTGAGTGGCTTCACATCTGCGTACCACCATTTGTTCATGCCTTTAAATGAACCAGTTGTAACAGCCATACAAGTTAGATCTGATCCATCAACTCCACGACCTGGAGCTTTTTTGCCTGTAGATGCAGCTGTGCAGTCATCACCGATTGTTGCTTTGTTGGCCGGCTTAACTGCAGCATTTGCTGGAAGCGTCGTTCCGGCTAAAACAGCAACTGCAGTTGCCGCAACAGCGAAACGAATAAATGAATTCTTTCTCATCGATGAGATCTCCATAATTTCTACCTTCGAGGGTGAAGGTTGGGTAGAAAGTAGTATGAATTGGGGAGCTTGTTAAGCATTTGCCTGTAACAAAACGGTTAATTCTTTAGGAGAGCAGGCTTGAAATCTCAACTCCTAGGTGTCCGAGGTCACTCTTGCCACCATCAAGGGCCGTGAGCACAAATGGCTTGCCATCAGGGCAGATCACATAGGAATGTTCAAAGTGAGCGCCTCTAGATGAATCAGTAGAAACAACTGTCCAATCATCTTCTAAAACCTTAGTGCGAGCTGATCCGCGAGTAATCATCGGTTCGATTGCAAGAGCTAAACCAGCAACAATCTCTGGGCCTTGTCCGCCGCGGCCAAAATTTAATACGTGTGGTTCCTGGTGCATTTCAGTACCAATTCCGTGACCACCGTACTCCTGCAAGATTCCATACGTGCCTTGTGAGTTAACGTATTGCTCAATTGCATATCCAATATCAGAAAGTTTGGCTCCGCATTTTCCTGCAGCTATCCCCCGCCACATTGACTCTTCACAGACAACCATCAGTTTTTGATCTTCTGAATTAACTGACCCAACACCAATTGAAATAGCTGCATCCCCATGCCAGCCCTCAATTATTGCGCCGCAATCAATTGAAACCACATCGCCATCATTGATGATGCGTGGCCCTGGAATTCCATGAACAATTTCATCATTGACTGAAACACAGATTGTGGCTGGGAAACCGTGATAGCCCTTAAAGTTTGAAGTTGCGCCACCGCGCTTAATGTTTGCTGCAGCAATTGCATCTAATGCATCTGTTGTCATGCCTGGCTTAATTGATTCGCGCAGAAGCTCCAGAGTTTGTCCTACCAATAAACCAGCACGGCGCATCAGCTTTAATTGTTCAATATTTTTAATCTGAATTGCCATGGTTACTAGTTTATTCTGAAACGCGGCTTAAGGCCGAAATTGCATGTGCTGTTATATCGCCGACGCTACCGAGCGCCCCCACACTAATAAGCAAGCCCTCATTGCGATAAAAAGAGATGATAGGTGATGTTTGTTCTTGATAAACCTCAAGGCGACGGGCAATAACCTCTGCCTTATCGTCCTCGCGCTGGTAAACATCTCCACCACATTGTGGACACTTATCAACCCCTACTGATGGCTGGAAACAATCCTTGCAGGTGCGACGTGCTGAAAGACGAGAAACGATTTCTTCGTTGGCTAATGAAAACTCTAGGACGGCGTGTAGAGGTGTCTTCTTCTCGGCCAAGATTGCGCGCAAGACTTCTGCTTGGGCAACGTTGCGTGGAAAACCATCAAGTAAAAACCCTTTAGCAACATCATCATGAGTTAAACGATCTTTAACCATTTCATTAGTCACAGAGTCTGCAACTAACTCACCACGATCCATGAAGCTTTGAGCTTGAACACCAAGAGGTGTTCCTGCCCTTAAATTGGCACGGAAAATATCACCAGTAGAAATATGTGGAATTGAATAATGTGCTGCAAGGAATTGAGCTTGTGTTCCCTTTCCAGCACCTGGTGGACCTACCAGGACAAGACGCATTACTTAAGGAATCCCTCATATGAACGCTGCTGCAACTGTGACTCGATCTGCTTTGCAGTATCAAGACCAACACCCACAACGATCAAGATCGCTGTTCC
>CANKXJ010000045.1 GCA_947487595.1 Actinomycetota bacterium | reverse complement strand
TATGTTGCTGACGGCTGGTGAGCGAATTTCTATGGCTCTTCTTGCAATGGCGATTACAAATTTAGGACATGAAGCCCGTTCATTTACGGGTTCTCAAGCTGGCGTGATTACAACTTCAGCACATGGTCGCGCTCGCATTATCGATGTGACACCTGGACGTATTCAAGAAGCGTTAGCAGAAGGTGCAATTGCAATCGTTGCTGGTTTTCAAGGAATTTCGCAAGATACAAAAGATGTAACAACTCTTGGTCGTGGTGGCAGTGACACAACTGCAGTTGCATTAGCTGCGGCCCTAGAGGCCGATGTTTGCGAGATCTATACCGATGTTGATGGAATCTTCAGCGCTGATCCACGTGTTGTGCCAAATGCACGTAAGTTAAAAACAGTTACATATGAAGAAATGTTGGAACTAGCAGCAAGTGGTGCAAAGGTTCTGCACTTGCGTTGCGTTGAATATGCCCGCCGTTATGACTTACCAATTCACGTACGTTCATCTTTTACAACCAATGAAGGAACATGGGTGGTCAAAGATCATCCACAAGGAGGAGAAATGGAACAAGCAATCATCTCAGGCATCGCACACGATAAGAGTGAAGCAAAGATCACGATTGTCGGCGTACCGGACCGAACTGGAGTTGCTGCACGCATCTTCCAAGCCATTGCCGATGCTGACATCAACATCGACATGATTGTTCAAAACGTCTCAGCTGCCGCTACTGGCCTTACTGATATTTCATTTACTTTGCCAAGAGATGAAGGCGTCGATGCAACAGCTATTTTGCAAAAGCTCCAAGGCGAAGTTGGTTACGCCTCCATTCAATACGATGATCAAATCGGTAAATTGTCACTCATTGGCGCTGGAATGCGCTCACACCCAGGTATTACAGCAACCTTCTTTGGCGCAATGTCAGAGGCTGGAATAAACATTGAAATGATTTCAACATCAGAGATTCGTATTTCAATTATCTGCCGCCAAGCAGATCTAGAGCGTGGCGCTAAAGCTGCTCACGCGGCCTTTGGTCTTGATGCTGATAGCAATGAAGCTGTTGTATATGGAGGAACTGGACGATGAGTAAAAAGAAGAGCTCAAAGAAACCATCACTTGCCGTAGTTGGTGCAACTGGCGCCGTTGGCACAGTCATGCTGAGCATCTTGTCCGAGCGCAAAGATGTGTGGGGCGAGATTCGATTAATTGCATCAGAGCGCAGTGCTGGCAAGAAGTTGATGTGCCGCGGAGAAGAACTCACAGTTGTTGCGCTATCACCAGAGGCATTTGATGGTATTGATGTTGCGATGTTTGATGTCCCAGATGAAGTTTCTGCAGAGTGGGCTCCCATTGCAGTTGAGCGTGGGGCAGTTGTAGTTGATAACTCTGGAGCATTTCGTATGGATCCGAAAGTTCCACTGGTAGTTCCTGAAGTAAATCCAAAAGAGGCCAAGAAGCGTCCTAAGGGAATTATCTCTAATCCCAATTGCACAACACTCTCGATGATTGTTGCGATGGGTGCACTTAATAAGAAGTTTGAATTGAAAGAACTTGTTGTTGCTTCATACCAAGCTGCATCAGGTGCCGGGCAACCTGGCATCGACACATTGCGTGAACAAATGAGTCTCGTAGCAGGAACAAATGCGGGTGAAGTGAGCGGAGATGTTCGTAAGTTAGTTAAAAACCTAGGAGCTTTCCCAGCTCCACTTGCACTCAATGTCATTCCTTGGGCAGGTTCACTTAAAGCAGATGGTTACTCATCTGAAGAGCTGAAAGTGCGCAATGAATCTCGCAAGATTCTTGGAATGCCAAAGCTCAAGGTTTCAACTACGTGTGTGCGTGTTCCAGTTCTAACAACTCACTCATTAGCCGTGCACGCAACATTTAAGAAGGAAGTTACCCGTAAAGGAGCACAAAAGCTTCTTGAAAAAACTGCTGGTGTAACACTTCTAGATGATCCAGAAAATATGAAGTTTCCAACACCTAACGATGCAGTCGGCACAGATGCAACATGGGTAGGAAGAGTGCGTCAATCACTCGATGATAAGAAATCTATTGATTTATTCCTCTGTGGTGACAACCTACGCAAGGGTGCTGCTCTAAACGCTGCGCAGATTGCTGAATTACTAGCAGTAGAGTTCACTTCATGAGCATTAAAGAGCAGCTAAAAAAAGATCTGACGGAAGCTATACGTGGACGCGATGAAATCACATCAAGCACCATCCGCATGGTTTTAACAGCAATCACTAATGAAGAGGTGGCTGGTAAAGAGGCACGCGTTCTTAGTGATGAAGAAGTAATCACTGTCCTATCTCGTGAAGGTAAAAAGCGTCGTGAAGCCGCTGAAGCTTTTGAAAATGCAGGACGTGCTGATAAATCAGCCCTAGAAAAGAGTGAAGGTGAAGTTATTGCAAAGTATCTTCCAGCCCAACTCAGTGAATCAGATATTGCAGCAATCATCGCTGATGCAATCGCATCAACAGGTGCCCAAGGCCCTGGTGATATGGGCAAAGTTATGGGAGCAGTAAAGCCAAAAATCGCAGGAAAAGCCGATGGTGGCGTGGTTTCTGCACTAGTGAAAGCAGCGTTAAACAAATGACAAAGTATGAATATGCAACAGTGCCACTTCTTTCACATGCAACTAAGCAGATCCTTGATACATGGGGTTCTGATGGTTGGGAACTCGTACAAGTTATTCCAGCTCCAGGAACCGGTGAGCAGCTAGTTGCTTACATGAAAAGAGCAATTGCATGAATCCAGTTGATGTTCGTGCAAAGCTAAAAGAGCTAGGTCTAGAGCTACCAGTTGCTGCAAAGCCAGTTGCTGCTTATGTTCCAGCTATTCGCACAGGAAATATTGTTTTCACTGCTGGACAACTTCCACTTGTAAAGGGTGAAATGGCTGGAGTGGGAAAAGTTGATGGCGAAATTACACCTGAGCGCGCTAAAGAGTTAGCTCAGGTTTGTGCACTCAACGCGTTAGCTGCAGTTGAAACTGTTGCAGATGTCAATAAGATTACAAAGATTGTTCGAGTTGTTGGCTATGTCAACGGTGTTCCTGGCTATATCAACGCACCCGTTGTTGTGAATGGTGCCAGTGAGCTGTTCTTAGCAATCTGGGGCGATGGTGCAAAGCATGCACGTAGTGCAGTTGGAATTGCAGAATTACCCTTGAATTCACCTGTTGAAATTGAACTAACAGTAGAAATTACAGACTAACTATTTACCGCGCTTAATCAGGCGATCTAAATCTGTAATCAAAACTGCACGTCCATCAAGCTTCAACCAGTTACGTCCTGCAAAATCTGCAAGGGCTTTATTTACGGTCTCGCGAGATGCACCAACAAGTTGAGCAAGCTCTTCCTGTGTTAGATCATGGTGAACATATAAACCTTCATCAGTTTTCTTACCAAAGCGCTCACCTAGATCCAGCAGCGCTTTTGCAACACGGCCAGGAACATCAGAGAAAACTAAATCACCAACAGCCTCATTTGTGCGGCGAAGACGTTGCGCTAAACGCGCTAGCAAGTGAAGAGCGACATCTGGATTTTCGCGGAGCCAAGGTAGAAGCTTTGCTTGTCCCAGACTTAAAAGTTTTGCATCAGTTACAGCAGTTGCAGTGGATGTGCGTGGGCCTGGATCAAAGAGGCTGAGTTCGCCGAACATTTCGCCAGGTCCAAGGATTGAAAGAAGATTTTCACGACCATCACCACTTGAAGTTCCAAGCTTGAGTTTTCCTTCAACAATCACATATAGGTGATCACCATCTGCGCCTTCGGCAAATAACACGCTTCCCTTGGATATCTTCACTAAATCCATCTGTGCGCGAAGAGAAGCCGAAGCGGCTTCATCAAGGGCGGTAAAGAGCGGTGCTCTGTTTACGGCATCTAAATCTATGGTCACAGGTAGTACTTTAGCCTTATGCCCGCAGATAGTGAAACCCGAAAAAGCGCTCGGGCCGTGTATCGAATATTGAGCAAGACCTACCCAGAAATCCGCTGCGAACTAGATTTCAAGAATCCCTTGGAGTTAATTGTTGCTACCGTTCTGAGCGCACAGTGCACAGATAAGAGAGTGAACACAGTTACTCCAGCCCTGTTTAAGAAGTATAAAACTGCTAAAGCCTATGCAGGAGCAGATATTCATCAGCTCGAAGAGTTGGTGTTTCAAACTGGTTTTTACCGTGCAAAGGCCCGGCATATAAAGGGAATAGGGATCAAATTACTCGAAGAGTTTAATGGTGAAGTTCCTAGCACGCTTGAAGAGTTAATTACCTTGCCAGGTGTTGGTCGCAAAACTGCAAACGTTGTTTTAGGACATGCTTTTGATATTCCTGGAATCACAGTCGACACACATTTTGGTCGCCTATCTCGTCGCTTTGGTTGGACTAAAGAAATGGATCCAGTAAAAGTAGAACGTATTGTTGGTGAGTTAATTCCTCAAAAGGAATGGACAAATTTGTCACAGCGAATGATTTGGCATGGTCGGCGTATTTGCCATTCACGCAAGCCTGCCTGCGGTGCATGCCCGATCGCGAAATTATGCCCCAGCGTTGGAATTGGTGAAATGGATGTCACAAAGGCTAAGTTGTTAGTAAAGACAGATAAGGATTTTCGGTGAAACGATTAGCGATAGTAGTTGCACTATTACTGCTGGTAGGATGTTCATCATCGACAGAAAAGATTGCTGGGCAAGTAGTTTCTTGTGAAAGTATTACGAGCACCACAACAGAAAACTCTGTGGTTCTAGATTGTTTAGATGGTACTGATGGTGCTTCAGTTGATTCAATTAAGGGTCCTGCGATCATTAATGTGTGGGGATCGTGGTGCGGCCCATGCAAAGAGGAAATGCCAATATTGCGATCTTTCTATGAAAAGGCTCAAGGCAAAGTTTTACTCATAGGCGTTGATGTTGAAGAGGCTTCGATTGAAGATGGGCAAAAGTTTGTAGAAAACTATGGGATTACCTGGCCAAATCTCTATGACGCAGATGGAAAATCACGGGCCTATTTTGGAATGGGAGTTCCAGTTACGTGGTTTATTGCCACCGATGGAAGCGTGGCTTATAAACACATTGGTGTACTCAAAAGTGAAATCGAATTAATTTCAATGACGTCAAGATACTTAGGCGTAAAGCTTTAATCCTCAGATTTTGCGCTCTGTAGGCCGGCAGAAATCAGCTTCATAACATTTGGATCAGCCAAGGTTGTGGCATCTCCCACTGCTCGATCCTCAGCCACATCCTTTAAAAGTCTGCGCATGATTTTGCCACTTCGTGTCTTTGGAAGTTCATTAACAATCAAGATCTGACGAGGCTTGGCGATGGCACCGATTTGTTTAGCAACGTGATCACGTAGGGCTTTATTGAGTTCATCGCCATTGGCGTGCTCGATACCTCCACGCAAAATCACAAAGGCCACAATTGCTTGCCCTGTCATCGCATCTGCAGCACCAACTACAGCTGCTTCTGCAACTGATTCATGTGATACCAGAGCAGATTCGACTTCAGTAGTTGAAATACGGTGACCAGAAACATTCATTACATCATCGACTCGACCTAACAACCAGATAGCACCTTCATCATCTAGCTTTGCGCCATCGCCAGCAAAATAAATACCTTCAAAGCGTGACCAATATGTCTCTTTATACCTGGCATCCTCGCCCCAAATACCGCGCAGCATCGATGGCCATGGTTGATCAAGAATTAAATAACCACCGCGTCCATTACCCACTGCCACAGCATTGTCATCAACAACTTTGGCGCTAATTCCTGGGATTGCATTCATTGCAGAACCGGGTTTAGTTGCACTAACTCCTGGTAGTGGTGAAATCATGATTGCACCAGTTTCAGTTTGCCACCATGTGTCAACGATTGGACAACGGTTTCCGCCAATTACTTCGCGATACCACATCCATGCTTCAGGATTAATTGGTTCACCGACAGATCCCAGTAAGCGAAGTGCGGAAAGATCATGTGCTTGAGGAAATTCGTCGCCCCACTTCATCCATGTGCGAATCAGAGTTGGCGCTGTATACAAAATAGTGACGCCGTATTTAGCGATTAACTCAAAGATACGTCCCTTGTGCGGTGTATCTGGAGTTCCTTCATACATCACTTGTGTTGCACCATTAATAAGTGGCCCATAAACAATGTATGAATGGCCGGTAATCCAACCAACATCTGCTGTGCACCAATAAACATCGGTCTCAGGTTTAATATCAAAGACCACCTTGTGCGTGTAGGCGACCTGGGTTAAGTAGCCACCGGTAGTGTGAAAAATACCTTTGGGCTTAGCTGTAGTGCCCGATGTATACAAAATGAAGAGCGGGTGCTCAGAATCAAAGCTTTCTGCCACATGTTCACTTGATTGGCGACCAACAATCTCATGCCACCAAATATCGCGATC
>CANKXJ010000044.1 GCA_947487595.1 Actinomycetota bacterium | reverse complement strand
TCATGGCTCTTGCCGCTCTCAATGTGCAACATCGCTCGGATAACCATCGCTAAGGCCCCTGGAACATCAACCTCTACTGAGCCAATAAGTGGCACTGAGGCAAAACCAATTTCGCGACACGCAGCTGCCGGGAAGGCCGCAGTTAAATCGGGGGTCGATGTGAAAAAGACCGAGACAACATCGCTTGGTCTCAAGGTGTTGGCTTCCAAAATCGCCTGGATCAGCTCTTTAACCCCTGTGGCTATTGCCTCTGGGGTATTTGCGCTCACTTGAGTTGCGCCTCGTATAGCTCTGATCGACATGGGATAAGGGTACCTTTCTCGGTCACTTTTTCGCTCGATTTTGAATGCTTCTAAGATAGTAAAAGTATTTATCGATAAAACCTTTTTACGATATTTCCTGCACTTGGCCTTCTGATCTACTCCCTCACAACTCAAATTGCTGTTATCGATTTGTCGCTACTTAGGAGCCTTCTCATGCTCACCAAATATCGACATATTGCTATTCGTTCGAACTTTTATCGATAAACAGATTTAACTGTATTTGACGCATTATCGATATAGCGTAAAAACGTTAAAGCCCTAAAACGTTACGTAGATTTGTTAATTCTCCTTCATTCAGGTTTCGCCAGCGCCCCTCTGGGGTGTCTCCCAGGGAGATCGGACCGAAGTGAGTTCGGATCAGTCGAAGGACCTGAACATCGACTGCCTCCATGAGCCGGCGAATAATGTGGTACCTGCCCTCGTGAATAGAGACTTCGAGCCAGGTTGGCGATAGCTCTTTATAGGTCAAAACCCGACCCATCCCATCCTCTAATTCGATGCCTTTGAGCAGAATTTTATCGATTCCGATCGGCAGCTTTCCCTCATGCTCGATGATGTAGGTCTTTTCCAGGCCAAAAGATGGGTGTGTTGCGCGGAAAGTTAGATCTCCATCATTGGTCAAAAGGATCAATCCCTCGGAATCTTTATCCAGCCGTCCGACGTGGAAAAGTCGCTCTTTTCGTAGGTCGATGAAATCACTCAACGAAGGTCTACCATCTGGGTCATACATGGTTGACAAAACACCCTTAGGTTTATGAAGTACTAAATAAGACTTAGACAATGAGCGAGTGATTGTCTCACCATCTACCATGACATGAACTAATTCAGGGTCAAATTTTGAGCCCATTTCACGAATCGTGAGACCATCGACTGAAACTCGACCAGACTCAATGAGCTCATCTGCACCACGGCGGCTTGTGATACCCGCATCAGCAATTATCTTATTCAGGCGCATCTGGCCCATGGCTATCCTCCCGACAGTCAGGGGGCAAGGATAGCGCGGATGTCAGTCAGTTAGCGAATCAAGGATTTCGTCTAGGCCATCTAAGTTAGGCAGATATGGGGCCAAGGCGGGCAGATCTTCTAGGGAGTTAAGACCTAAACGCTCGAGAAAATAGCTAGTCGTCTTGTAGAGGATCGCTCCGCTCTCGTGTTCTATCCCCGACTCCTCCACCAAGCCTCGAGTCACCAAGGTCTTCATAACTGCCTCGACATTAACCCCGCGAATAGCTGAAACACGGGCCCGTGAGACTGGTTGGCGATAAGCAATAACCGAGAGGGTCTCAAGGGCAGCTTGGGTCAAGCGAGATTGCTGGCCATCTAGAACGAATTTTTCAACGGCCGTGTTGTAGTCAGGGTTGCTATAGAAGCGCCATCCCCCGTTGATTTTACGAAGGGAGAAACCTCGATCATCATAAGTAGTGACAAGGTGGGCCAGGGCAGCCTCAACCTCATCTACGCTCTTCTCTAGAACCTGGGCCAAAATGATCTCGGAAACAGGCTCATCAACGACCATCAAGATCGCTTCGATAGAACGCTCAACTTCTACATTAGACATTCCCATTACCTTCTGTTTGGTCGTCATCTTCTAAAAACACGGGTAGATCAAACTCATCGGAAACTTCTACTTCCCCAGACTCAGATCCAGTCCAGGAGATCTGCAACTCTCCCAGGGCGATTACCTGGTCAAAGCGCAAAACCCCTTGGCGATAGAGATCGAGCAGGGCCAGGAATCGAGCGACAACCACCAAAACGTTCTCTGCATCTGAGACTAAATTTCTAAAACTCATCGACTTAGATCTGCGCAAAGCCTCAATCACAACTCGAGACTCTTCAGCCACACTGACCATTTGCTGATAGAGGTGCTCCGTGCTCACGAGCGGTGAGACTTTAGGAGTTAGGACGCGTTCGGCAATGGCAGCAAAGCGTTGTGGCCCCACTCCGATGAGTACCTCGGGAAGCAGAGCGCTCAACGTTGGATCCAGAGCGACAACTCGTGGGAAGAACTTATCGGCCATAGAGATGCGCTCGCTAAAGGTTGCTGCAATCTCCTTGAAAGCTCGATACTGAAGCAAACGGGCGAAGAGAATGTCGCGGGCTTCTAGCAGGGCTAGATCTTCCTCATCATCTACCTCACCACTTGGCAATAGCCTTGCCGCTTTCAAATCTAACAAGGTTGCAGCCACAACTAGGAATTCAGTTGCCTGATCTAAGCGCCAACCCTCGCCTGTGGCCTCCAGAGCCCTAATAAAGGCTATGAATTCATCAGTAACCAAGCTCAGAGAGATCTCAGTGATATCCATCTTGTGACGAGAGATAAGTTGCAGGAGCAGGTCAAAAGGACCATCGAAGTTATTGAGGTGGACGGAGAACGCGCCTGCTACGGCGTTGACATCCTTTGACTCCTCCAGTGATAAATCCATGGCGCCACACTACTTCACAGTTGCTCCAGTTCTAGGTAGCGCGTAGGCTCGCGCTCAAATCATTGAAAAGAGGTTTGACGCTTGAACGCTAAATCGACAAAGCAGGAAGATGTAGCAACTACTGCCACCCTTCTAGGCAAAAAAGCCTCAAGTATCCCCACACCTGCTCCCATCACAGAGCATGGAAATGCAAAAGTTGTTGCGATCTTCAACCAAAAAGGTGGAGTCGGTAAAACCACTACAACAATTAATCTTGGCGCATCCCTTGCCGAGATGGGTCGCCGTGTTTTGCTGGTGGATTTTGATCCTCAAGGTGGCCTCTCACTTGGTCTAGGTGTTAATGCCCATTCACTTCCGCTGGAACAAACTGTTTATTACGCACTGATGACTCCAACTGCAAATGTCGATTCAATAGTTCTTAAATCTGCAGTACCGGGCCTTGATTTCTTACCTGCCAACCGCGACCTTGGAACAGCTGAAACAACACTTGGCGCCGAAATTGGTGGCCAGCAATATCTCAAGCGCGCTTTGGGCTCTGTGCGCGATTACTACGATGTTATTTTGATCGACTGCCAGCCAACAATGGGACAGTTAACAATTAACGCACTGGTTGCAGCCGATGAAGTTATCGTTCCTTTGCAATGTGAGTATTTTGCACTTCATGGCTTCATTGAACTTAAGGGAAACTTGGATAAAGTCAGAACTTTTCTAAATCCAAATCTACGACTTATTGGTATTTTGGCAACGATGTATGACAAGAAGACTTCTCATAACCGCCAGGTTCTAGAGCGTATTCTGGAGCAGTTCCCACAAGATGTATTTGAGACAATTATTGCAAAGACGATTCGTTTCCCTGAAACAACAGTTGTTGGGGAGCCAATCACGACATATGCAACCAGCTCCGGTGGCGCAGCTTCATATCGCCGCCTAGCTAAAGAACTTATTGCCCGAGGAGGCGCACGATGACACGCAGAGCAAATCTTCCAGGTGCCGACGAATTATTTCGTTCAACTACCCCAGCGTTAAGCGCCGTTCCTGCGCAAAGTGAAACACCCGCACCACTTGTGCCACCAGCTATTGCAACACCAAAGGCACCATCTAGCAAAAAGGGTGTTCGCACTATTGCTCGCCGTCGTGTGACAACAGTTGATCGCTCACCTTCTGGACGTGAGCGCCATGATGAAAAAATCACGGTCTATCTATCTCCTGATGAGCTCTTTGAATTAGATCAAGCCCGTTTGCAACTTCGCGGAGATCTTGGACTTGCAGTTGATCGCGGTCGTATTGTTCGCGAATCAATTGCTGTCATCATTGCTGATCTTGAAGCAAAAGGTGATCAAAGTATTCTTGCTCGCCGTCTGCGCGGACTCTAAGAACTACTAACCGCGTGCTCGAGGATGAGCGAGTGAATAACTTTCTCGAACTTTATCGATAGTTATAAGGGTGTATATCTGCGTTGTAGTCACTGAGGCATGCCCCAATAGCTCTTGAACGACGCGAATATCAGCCCCACCATCTAATAAATGTGTCGCATATGAATGCCTAAAGACGTGGGGTGAAACATGGGCTTCCATTCCAGCATCTTTTGCCGTTCTAATCACCATATTCCAGGCGGACTGGCGCGTTAAGCGCGCTCCCCTGGAGTTAAGAAAGAGGGCAGTATTGGTTTTAGAACTCTTAGCGGCAAGCATGGGACGTATGCGAACTAAGTAATCAGTAATGGCCTTTGTTGCAAAAGAGCCCAGTGGAACTATTCGCTCCTTAGAGCCTTTTCCACGAAGTTTGGGAGTAGTGATTTCACCATCTGCGCTTTGCACACTAGCGATATCTGCAATATTGATCCCCACAAGTTCAGAGACTCGAGCACCGCTGCTATAGAGCAGCTCAATCATTGCTTGATCTCGAAGAGTTATGGGTTCACTCTCCCTATAAGCAGCATTAATCAAAGACATAATCTGCTCCACCGTTAACGCTTTTGGTAGTCGCCGCTTTGATTGGCTTGGAGACATCTCGAAAGTTGGATTAGCTACTCCAAACTCACTCATGGCATGTTTAAAAAAAGATCGCACAGTAGAATTGATTCGACTAATGCTCGCAGGTGATGCTTGAGCGCTCTTTAGGGATACTTCAAATTCAGAGATAACTTGTGGGTCAACTTCGCCTAGAGGTCTTCCGTTGAGAAAGATTTCGAACTTAACTAAATCTCTGCGGTATGCCGCAATCGTGTGCACAGATAATCCACGTTCAATTGTTAAATGATTGAGAAACGATGTGGAGACTAAATCAAAATTCAACGTTTGCATATCCATGCGCTTTGACTACGGTTTTCATGATAGCAACTCGTGATTCGTGGACCTTCATCTCTTTAGGTACTCCAACGATCATTTACTTACCTTTCGCTGCTACCGCCGCTTTAATCAATCCAACAAAGAGTGGGTGTGGCTTCGTTGGACGTGAACGTAGCTCTGGGTGAGCCTGTGTTCCTACGTAGTAAGGATGCACCTGTTGAGGCAGTTCCACAAACTCCACCAAGTCACGCTCGGCAAACATGCCTGAGAAAACTAAGCCAGCCTTAGAAATTTGATCACGATACTTATTGTTGACTTCATAGCGATGACGATGGCGCTCTGAAATCTCAAGTGATCCATACGTATCTGCTACTACTGATCCTTTGAGTAGATCTGCTTTATAGAGACCCAGGCGCATTGTGCCGCCCATATCACCTTGTCCTGCAACAACATGTTTTTGATCATCCATAGTTGCTATCACTGGTGTTCCAGAATCAGAGAACTCAGCAGAAATAGCATCCTTTATGCCAGCTAGGTTTCTAGCAGCTTCAATCACCATGCACTGCAACCCTAAACACAATCCCAGCGTTGGAATCTTGTTTTCACGGGCAAATTTAAGCGCACCAACTTTTCCTTCAATGCCTCGAATTCCAAAACCCCCAGGAACAACAATGGCATCCAAGCCACTCAGATGCTTCTTGGCACCTTCTGCACTTTCGCACTCATCACTTGGAATCCAAACAATTTCAATCTTTGCTTCATTTGCAAAACCACCGGCGCGCAGAGCTTCAGAAACTGAAAGGTAAGCATCTGGCAGATCAATGTATTTTCCGACAAGGCCGACTCGAACATGGTGCTTAGGATGATGGACTTTCTGGAGCAAGGTATCCCATTCACCCCACACCACATCATGGCCACCTAGATCTAAACGCTTAACAACATAGGCGTCTAAGCCTTCTGAATGCAACACTTTGGGAATGTCATATATGGAAGGTGCATCCATAGCA
Source organism: Actinomycetota bacterium (assembly GCA_947487595.1). Classification (GTDB taxonomy): domain Bacteria; phylum Actinomycetota; class Actinomycetes; order Nanopelagicales; family Nanopelagicaceae; genus Planktophila. The sequence continues at coordinate 462 of CANKXJ010000044.1, read as the reverse complement.
GCAACAACTGCCTCAAGATCCACGTCACACATCAGTGAAATCTTCTTCTTCACTGCAAGAGGAATCTCGCGATCTGAACGCAAAACTATTGCATCCGGAGCAATACCAATACTGCGGAGTGCAACGACAGAGTGCTGCGTCGGCTTGGTCTTTAATTCACCTGATGGGCCAATATATGGAACCAAAGAAACGTGTAAGTAGAAAACATTATCGCGGCCAACCTCTTGACGAATCTGACGAATAGATTCCAGGAATGGTTGCGATTCAATATCTCCGACAGTTCCGCCAACCTCAGTAATCACTAAATCAATATCTGGTGAGGTCATTGCTCGAATACGCTCTTTGATCTCATTAGTGATATGTGGAATAACTTGAACAGTTTCGCCTAAATACTCACCACGACGCTCTCTTGCAATAACGCGCGAATACACCTGACCTGTGGTGACGTTAGCGGATCCATGT
>CANKXJ010000043.1 GCA_947487595.1 Actinomycetota bacterium | reverse complement strand
GGTGGTTTATCTATGCCAATTCCTAAGGGTCCGATGCCAACTCGCGCACCAAAGGTTCGCTAACACTTATCAATTAAGGGGTAGGAAGTTTAATTCTCTCCCCGTCGTGAAGTTGTTGATCAGGCAGTCCTTTTAGTACGTGAACTTTTGCCTCACCGACTACCACCCATTCCGTATCCCCAGATCGCTTCACAATAGCTGTCAGTTCATCAACGCCTATCAAAATAGAGTTATCTGGCACATGCAGCAATACCTTTGCAGCACTCTCTGGAATCCACTTAAAGAACTTATTAAAGTGTGGAATCACACGAATTTCTGGAAGCAAGTTAAGGCCTTGCGTTGCCGTTTTCTTGAGCAATCGAAAGTTAGGGATATGCGCGCTCAGGACCATGGCACCAGCGCTACATCCTGCAAGTGATGCTCCTGTTTTCCAATTCTCAACAATCGCTGACCACAACGGAGTGTCAATCAAAACTTCTGCCAGATGATGCGGATCTCCCCCAGACATATACATCAGAGCGCTATTTGCTACTGCATCAACATATTTTTGATTGAAGGCATCTTCGCGTGTGTAGATGGGAAGATAAGTTGCCTCAACACCAATCGCTTTTGCTTGTGTTAGGCCCAGTTGTTTCCAGTATTCCAAACGATCAGTACTTTCTCGCCCAGCTGCCGTTGGGATTTGAACATATCTAGCTTCTTTGCCGTTCTTTACTCCATCATCAATGAGCGATTTTTCAAACTTGGCCATGGCAGGTAGATATTCACCTGAACCAACAAGTGCCAGTGAGCCATTCATTCGGTAAGTGTAAGCGGAGTTAACTTGATTGATTCAAAATTGATCTAGCTTCTTGTAAGCACCGATCCGCTTAATCGCTCATGGATTCCACGGCCGTTCTCATCAAAAGTAACCGCAGTAATCACAAGCATCACCAGAATTGTTCTAATCAGAGCCTGTCGAATAGAGAGTGGTCCACCATCCTCAAATCGAACAACCTTCATTCCAAAGAGGTGATGACCGAGAGTTCCACCTTTCAAAGCGGTGAAAATCCACATCTGCGCAAAAAACAATAGGAAGATCCAGAGGGGTCTAAGCGGGTCCACCGCAAACAAACCTCCAGAAAAGGCCCCAACAATTGACATGCACGCCAACCAATCAAGGGCCAGAGCGCCCATGCGGCGTCCATAGGTGGTTCGGATGAATGGGTAGCTCATGGGGCTAAGCCTATCGCCCCGTAAATTCTTAACATGGATGTAACAGGGCGGTTAGGCCATTTTGCCTTTTGCGACTTATTCTTGGGCCACAAAGCAGAGAGCTCAAAGTCGAGAAAATCTGCACTGATACACCATCTATGTATCCATGTGAATTGGGAGAAGCATGTTTAAGAACTCTGCAGAAATTTTTGCATATATCAAGAAGGAAGACATAAAGCTCGTTGACGTGCGCTTTACAGATCTTCCAGGTATCCAGCACCACTTCAACGTTCCTGTTGAATCATTTGATGAGGCTGTCTTTACAGATGGTCTGATGTTTGATGGTTCATCAATTCGCGGTTTCCAGTCAATCCATGAATCAGATATGAAACTGCTACCAGTTCCAGAATCTGCATTCATCGACCCATACCGTAAAGAGAAGACTCTTGTCATTATCTTCTCTGTCCATAACCCAGTTGATAACTCACCATATAGTCGTGACCCACGTGGTGTTGTTGCAAAGGCAGTTGACTTCATGCGTGCTCAAGGAATTGCTGACACAGCATTCTTTGCACCAGAAGCTGAATTTTATGTTTTTGATCGTGTTCGCTTTAAGACTGATATCAACACTGCTTATCATGAGATTGATTCTTATGAAGGTGCTTGGAATACAGGAATTAAAGAAGATGCAGATGGAACTCCCAACCGCGGATACCGCACTCGCATCAAGGGTGGATACTTCCCTGTATCTCCAACAGATCAATTTGCTGATCTTCGCGATGAGATGGTTATGCAACTTGGAAAAGTTGGCCTTCTAGTTGAGCGCTCACACCACGAAGTTGGCACAGCGGGTCAGATGGAAATTAACTATCGCTTCACAGATATTTTGCATGCCGGTGATGAGTTAATGAAGTTTAAGTACGTAGTTCGTAACACTGCATGGCAGGGTGGAAAGACTGCAACCTTTATGCCAAAGCCACTCTTTGGTGATAACGGTTCAGGTATGCACGTTCACCAATCACTCTGGAAAGATGGCAAGCCATTGTTCTTCGGTGATGGCTACGGCGATCTTTCAGACTTGGCCCGTCACTATGTCGGTGGCCTTCTCAAGCACGCACCGTCATTGCTTGCTTTCACTAACCCAACTGTTAACTCATACCGCCGCTTAGTTCCAGGTTATGAAGCACCAGTAAACCTTGTTTACTCAGCTCGTAACCGTTCAGCTTGTATCCGTATCCCAATTACTGGATCCAATCCAAAGGCAAAGCGCATTGAGTTCCGTTGCCCAGATCCATCATCAAATCCATATCTAGCATTTGCTGCGATGTTGATGGCCGGTCTTGATGGAATCATCAACAAGATCGAACCACCTGCCCCAGTAGATAAAGATTTGTATGAACTAACTGGAGCAGAGGCTGCTGCAATTCCACAGGTACCAGGATCACTTGATGAAGTACTCAACAACCTAGAGCGCGATCACGAGTTCTTGCTCAAGGGTGGAGTATTTACGAAGGACCTCATCGAGACATGGATCGAATTCAAGCGCAAGCAAGAAGTTGATTATGTTCGTTTGCGTCCACATCCAGCTGAGTTTGAGCTGTATTTCGACATCTAAAAACACTTACAACAATGCCCGTGCCAATTGGTGCGGGCATTGTTATATCCCGACATAGTAGATTTATGCCATGTTCCTAGATGCCCTAATCGCCATCTTCTTCTTTCTAGTTGGCCTAGAGATTAAAAATGGCGTCAAGGATTTCAAGACAGCCGTTGTCCCAATCGTTGCAGCTTTGGGAGGCATGATTGTTCCGGCCAGTATCTATCTACTACTTAACCCGGGCTCTCATGTCTGGGCTGCATCTATGCCAACAGATATCGCACTTGCACTAGGCGTTCTCACGTTGTTGGGTAAGCGAGTCAATCCACATGTGCGCTTATTTCTCTTAACCCTTGCCATCGCTGATGATCTCTTTTCTCTCATCGTCTTAGCAATCTTCTATGGTGATGATTTAGAGCCTATAAAAGCTCTCACAACTTTAGGTGCTGCCGCAATCGGATTTATTCTGCCCCTGCGTACTCATGCACTCCACAAAGTAATCAAAGTTTTAACACCAGTTTCAACATATTTCATTGTGCCCGTTATTGTGATTGTTAATATTCCCCTTGATATCAATATCAGCGCTTTCACTTCACAAACAACTATCGCCATCATCATCGCCAGGTCTGTTGGAAAAATCATCGGAATCACCCTTTTTGCTTGGGTAGCTTTAAGAATTGGCGGTCATGCAAATATTGGTATTAAGGAGATCACTGGCATTGCAACCTTGGCCGGTATGGGGTTAACTGTTGCCTTAGTAATTGCCGATATCGCTGCACGCTCTGAGGTGGAGTTAGATCAAGTGCGTTTAGGGTTATTTGTTTCAGCGATTATCTCCGGGCTAGCTGGATACATCTGGCTTAGAAGGACTCCTGCTCAGCTATAGATTTTCTCGATAAGAGAATGTGTCCCGTAAAACCAATCAACAACGCTGCAATCACTCCAACGTTGGCATATGCCCAAGCACCATCTTTACCACCAATGAGAAATAGCAAATATCCCTGCCACGATAACCATGAAGCAAAGGAATTTGTAACTAACCCCCAGCCAACAATTGTTCCAATAATCATCAAAACGATAGATCCCTTGTTGATTGATCCATACATCCCTTGTGGGTCGTATAAGTCCCTCTCGCTGTATGCCTTCTTTCGCATAATGACATCTGCAACAAAGATTGCCGACCACACTGCAACAGGAACACCCAATGTGATGAGAAATCCTTGGAACGGATAGAAGAAATTATCAGCGACCCAGACGATATAGACAGACCCTGCAAGCATGATAAATGCATCGATGATGGCTGCTTGGTGTCGTTTGATTGGAACGCCGATTGAGACTAGGGCTAGCCCTGAAGAGTAAAGGTCAAGAATTGCTCCTCCAACTAATCCTAAAATTGCAACAAGAGCAAATGGAATTAAGAACCACGTTGGCAATAGCGAAGTTAAGGCACCGATTGGATCCATAGCGATTGCTTGGCTGAGATCTTTGCTGCTAGCAGACAGGGCTGCACCATAGATGACCAAAATGATGGGCACAATCGACGCCCCGAATACAGTCCATCCCACAACTGCTTTGCTAGAAACAGATCTAGGAAGATAACGCGAGTAATCTGCGGCGCAATTAACCCAACCAAGTCCAATACCGGTCACACCGAAAATTAATGCACCGATGAAGCCTTGAGTTGAACCATCCTTAATGGCAGTTACCGCACTCCAATTGATTGTGTCGATAGTTAGTGAGATGTAAACAACAGTCATGACAACGGTAATCACCGTCAATATTTTCTGTAACTTCATAATGACGCCAAGTCCTAGAACTCCACCAAAAACGGTGAGTGATACCGCTATTACAAATCCAAGAATCAAAGCAAGGTTCTGGTCTACTCCCCCAATTCTAGAAAAGACAGTCCCCGTTGCAAGAGTTGCTAGGGAGACTAAAACTGTTTCCCATCCAACGAAGATAAAATATGAGAGGAATCCAGGAACGATGCTGCCCTTAACTCCAAAGGAGGCTCGAGCTAACACCATTGTCGGCGCATTTGAACGCTTGCCAGCTAAAGAACTAATACCGACTAAGAAAAAGGAACAGATCGTGCCGATAATTGCAGCCCATGTGGCTTGCCTAAATGAGATGCCAAATCCTAAGAAAAAGGAACCATAGGAGAGAGCTAAGAGTGAGACGTTTGCCCCAGCCCACGGCCAGAACAATGAGCGCGCAGATCCCCGACGTTCTGATTCTTGAATCAGGTTGGGACCATTGAGTTCTAATTCAAAAATTGGCATTGGGTAAGCCTACTTCTTGATGCGCCTTACAACGAGGAAAGCAATGCTAATCAGAGTCAAAATTCCGATTCCATTCACAAGCAAATTACTGCCACTTTCTGCAACTTCTTCTCCAGCGCTTTCTTCACTTTGGGCACTTATCGCCACTGGCGTTTCACCAACGGTGAAGCTGTAATCGCCTTCAACAGGATGTCCGTCTTCAGAAACTATTCGATAGTGCACTGAAACCAGGCCAGTGATATCAGTTAACTGCAATTTAGTTGAAATCTTGTTGCCTTCAACTACTGAAGTTGGAGATGAAATCAATTGACCTTGATTATCAGTTACTTCAATTGAATTTACGTTGGTATTTCCAATGATTTGAAGCTTTCCATCAAATTCAATTGAAACCTCTGTGGGTGCTGTGAGCACATTTGAATCTACTGCCGGAGTTGCTTGGACCATTTCTCCGTGAGCAAATGCGGTAATAGGAAGGGCAAAAAGAGAGGCAACAGCAAGTACAAGAATTTTCTTCATCATTTAGCCATCTTAGTCAAGAAAGAAGTCGAGAAGGAAATCCTTTGTCCCTGGAGTAACAGAATACTTTTCTAGATCAGTGATTCCCTCTGAAGCTAAGAGTTCGTCATCTACAAAGAAATTGCCGGTGCACTCTTTTGCTGGTCGATTAAAGATGATGTATGCAGCATCTGCCAAGATTTCCGGCTTGCGCCCAGCTAGCGCATCAATTCCTGGAATCATTTGAAGTGCAGCGGTATCAATGACAGTTCGTGGCCACAGCGCATTCACAGCAATTCCATCGCGCTTGAACTCTTCAGCCATCCCCAAAACACACATACTCATGCCGTATTTAGCCATGGTGTATGCCACATGGTTTTTAAACCATATAGGCTTCATTGATAGCGGTGGTGACAGGTTCAAAATATGAGGATTACGACCATCGGCAGCTGATTTGCGAAGATGTGGCAAAGCAGCCTGAGAAGTGAGAAAAGTACCTCGCACGTTCACATCAAACATAAGATCAAATCGCTTAGCTGGAGTTGCATCTGTGCGGGTCAAATTAATAGCACTGGCATTATTGACCAGAATATCTATTCCCCCAAAGGCTTCTGCTGCTTGATTAACTGCGGCCTCAATCTGAAGCTCATCGCGAAGATCGCATTGAATAGCAAGGGCTTTTCCACCTGCAGCTTCAATTTCTGCGGCTGCTGTGTGAATAGTTCCTGGAAGTTTTGGATTAGGGTCTGAGGTTTTTGCCGCAATTGCTACGGATGCACCATCGGCTGCGGCGCGCAAAGCAATTGCTAAGCCAATACCGCGAGATCCTCCTGTGATGAATATGCGCTTTCCTGCAAGTGTCATGATTTCCCCTTCTTAGCCATAAACTTCATAAACGCTTCCATTGCTTCATCGGATTGCAAAGCCATGGCAAAGATTTCAAACTCTGCCTTCATCACTGCTGCCACTGATTCGTGGTTGCGCGCCTTGAGCAGTGCTTTAGTATTAATAATTGCTTGAGGTGGTTGCTCGGCGATGTGCTGGGCAATTTTTGTTGCACCGGCTAATGCATCT
>CANKXJ010000042.1 GCA_947487595.1 Actinomycetota bacterium | reverse complement strand
CGGTTGGAAGCGTTGCTATGTCCTTAATCGCAATTGATGGCAGAGCCGGTGCTGGCAAGACAACGCTGGCTGCTCGCTTCTTTGATGAGTTATCAGTTGATAAGACTGTTGAAGTCATTCATATGGATGATCTCTATGACGGCTGGGAAAATGCCTTGGATGAGGGTTTAACTAAAACCTTGGAATCAATTGTGAATGCGCATAACAATAATGTGAGCATTAAAATAGATATCTTCAACTGGGAATCGATGTCATTTGATTCAAAGCGAGTGATAAATCCTGTTGATCTCTTGATTTTAGAAGGCGTGGGAGCCGGGCAAAAAGTAGTGCGAGATGCTGGTGCAACCCTGTATTGGCTAGACATCGATGCTGAAGTGGGAATACAACGGGTATTGAATCGAGATGGCAATCAGATTGCATCACAGATGAAGCAATGGCAAATTTTGCAAGAGATTCATTTCATACGAGATAAGACACGCGAAAATGCGGAACACATTCAAAGCTCATAAGCTTTAAAGCCCTAAAATTGGCCATATGTCAGATCTATCGGGTGAGCTCATTGATGGGCGCTATCAACTCACCCGCCAGGTTGCCAATGGTGGAATGGCCAGCGTCTATGAGGCTCTCGATACCCGTTTAGATCGAAAAGTTGCAGTAAAGATTATGCATCCGCATTTAGCCCAAGATGAAGCGTTCGTTAACCGTTTCATTAGAGAAGCTAAAGCTGCTGCTGCACTTTCACACCCCAACATCGTTGCTGTGCAGGACCAAGGGTGGAATCAAAACGGAGTTCCTGCCGTCTTTATTGTTATGGAGTTGATTGAAGGTCATACTCTTCGTGAATATTTGAATGAGCGTGGAAGATTTGAAATTAAAGATGCAATTAACTACCTCACTCCTATTCTTAGCGCACTTGCTGCTGCCCATGATTTGGGAATTGTCCACCGTGACATGAAGCCTGAAAACATTTTGATTTCAAAAGAGGGTCGCGTAAAGATTGCAGATTTTGGTTTAGCTCGCGGTGAAATCATTGGTTCAACTATGACGGCTGAATCAAGTGTCATTTTGGGATCTGTTTCATATCTCTCGCCTGAACAAGTACAACGAGGTGTTGCAGATTCAAGAAGTGATGTTTATGCCGTTGGCATCGTGGCATTTGAAATGCTTACAGGTGAGAAACCTTTCCAAGCAGACTCCCCCATTCAAATCGCCTACATGCACGTTAATCAAGAGATTCCATCACTTCGCACTAAGCGAAAAGAGATTCCTGAAGCCTTAGATGAATTGGTTCTTCAAGCCACCAACCGTGATCCAGATAAACGCCCGCGCACAGCTGGTGATTTCCTAAAGGCTTTGGAATCTATCCAGAACGAGATTGATCCTAAAACCAATCAGATGAAGTTATCTCTTGATCTTCCAGTTGAGCCGATTAAAGAAAAGCCACGTGGCAAAGTGAAGAAGGCGGTTGAGGAAGAAAAAGAAGAGAGTATTGAAGTAAAAGAAACTGCCCAAGAGATTAAAGCTGCAAAGGAAAAGAAAAACAAGGCCAGCAAGCGCGTGCGCCGCAACCGTAAAGTTGCAATCATTCTTGCCATAGCCCTTGGTATTGGCGGTTGGTACACATTAGTTGGACCAGGTTCACGTGTCGTTGTGCCATCGGTAGTCGGTGGCACGTATGACGAAGCAATTTCAACCCTTTCACCTCTTGGTTTAACCACAGCCATTTTAGAAAAGCGCTTCGATGAAGATATTGCTAAAGGTGCCATCATTGAAACAGATCCCCCAGGTGGTGGACGCGTGGAAGCAGGCGGGCAAGTTAAGTTAATTATTTCAAAAGGCCCGGAGCGATACATCATCCCTTCAGTTACAGGACTTACTCCAGAGGCTGCCACAACTGCTCTCGAGAAATTCCCATTGATAGTTGGCGCAAATACTGAACGTTTTAACAAAGATATCCCTAAAGGTTTTGTCATCTCTGCATCCCCTGAATCTGGTACAGAAGTTAAGCGGGATACTCCAGTCTCACTTGTCATTAGTAAAGGTGTTGAGACTGTGGCACTTACCTCTTATTCAGGTAAGAGTGGTGAACAAGCGCTTAATGAGTTAAATGATCTGGGTTTTAATGTTGAATCGACTTATGCCTTTAATGAAAAGGTTTTATCAGGTGTTGTTGTTTCTCAAAGTCCAAATGGTGTTGATGTGGCACCCAAGGGCTCAACTGTGACACTAGTTATCTCTAAGGGTTCACAGTATGTATTTATCCCTAACGTCTTTTCATTAGATCAACTCAAAGCAACGCAGGCGTTGCAGGATCTGCAGCTCAAGGTTGTAGTCAAGAAATTGGGAACTAAGAAGGTTAAGAAGGTTACAAATATCTCTCCAAAGGTGGGCACAAAAGTTAAACGTGGCAGCACAGTCACTATTACCGTAGGGTAAGCCAATGCCACAGGAGTCCAAGAAGCCACGTATTGGTGCCCACGTCCCAACTACTGGCGGAATGGCAAAGCGCTCCATTGAATATGCCCAAGAAATCGGTGCAAGTGCAATTCAAGTTTTTGCATCAAGTCCACGTATGTGGGCAATGCCAGCAGCAAAGCCTGAACTGGATGAGGCTTACAAAATCAAAGCTGCTGATATGGATCTTGAAACATATGTTCATGCTCCATTTCTTATTAACTTAGGTTCACCTACCGAAGCCACCTACCTCAACTCTTTAGCTTCTACTAAATATTCTCTCCAGCGCGCTGCAGATATTGGAGCACTAGGCGCAGTTATTCATACTGGCTCTGCGGTGGATGTAAACCACGTTGAAAAAGCATGGAAGCAGATTCATGAAGGCATGATGCCAATCCTTAACGCGCTTCCAGATGATGCTCCTTACTTGTTATTAGAACCTACTGCAGGTCAAGGCCAATCATTGGTAAAGAAGCTAGATGATTTAGAAAACTATCTCAAAGCTTTGGAGTACCACCCAAAGGTTGCCATCTGTCTTGATACTTGCCACGTATTTGCTGCAGGTCACGATATTTCTGTGAAGGGTGGCATGAGCGCCACTATTGATCTTCTTGTTCAAATCGCTGGCGTAGAGCGTTTCCAGTTAGTCCATGCCAATGATTCAATGGATGTGTGCGGAGCACTAAAAGATCGCCACCAAAACATAGGTGATGGACATATAGGTATAGAACCATTTGCTGAACTTCTTGCTCACCCAGCTATTGCTAACGCACCATTAATTCTTGAAACACCGGGCATGGAGGAAAAACACAAGCCTGAAGTTGCGCTACTGAAGAAGCTACGAGATAAAAAGTGAGTGAAGCAAAACATTTATTCAAGATGAAGCTGGCCCCGTGGGCCCTTCTCACCGTTGCGATGGCTTGGGGCTGGGCTTTTGTGATCATGAAGGATGCAATTCAGCGACAGAGCGTTAACAATTTTCTTTTCACCAGATTCTTACTCGGAACAATTGTTATGGTGCTCATTCGCCCACAAGTTCTAAAACTGCTCAATAAGGATCTCCTACTTCGTGCTGGATCTGCCGGTGTTTTCTTGGGCTTCGGTTACATCTTCCAAACACTTGGACTTGCCCGCACCGGAGCTGCAATTACGGGTTTTGTCACCGGACTTTATGTAGTTCTCACTCCACTCTTTGCCTGGTTATTTTTGAAAGAGAAGATTAATAGATTCACTTGGAGCTGCATCGCAGTTGCAACTGTTGGCCTTGGCTTCTTATCAATACATGGATTTTCTGTAGGAATCGGTGAACTTCTAGTCTTTATTAGTGCAATCTTTTATGCCTGCCACATCATTGCCTTGAGCAAGTGGAGCTCGGGCCGAGATGTTTATGCCATGACGGTGGTACAGCTATTTATGTGTGCTCTGCTCGCTGGCATCGCATCAATTCCAGAAGGTTATTCACCGCCGCCTGATACAAGTGTGTGGGGTGTTGTCATATTCACGGCAGTCTTTGCAACTGCAATTGCCTTCATCATTCAGACGTGGGCCCAAGCGCATATGAGCCCAACTAAAGTAGCGGTCATTTTGACGATGGAAGTTGTATTTGCCGCAGTCTTTGCAATCATCTTTGGTGGAGAGCGGTTAACTTTGCAGAGTGCGCTCGGTGGAATCCTTGTTGTGACTGCTATGTATTTGATTGTTATCAAAGAATCAAAGTAGGCTCGCTTCTATGGCAATCGATCTTCGCTCAGACACAGTCACCCGCCCATCACAAGCGATGCGTGATGCAATTGCTTCAGCACCGGTTGGCGATGATGTTTATAGCGATGATCCAACCGTTAACTCTCTTGAAGAGCGTGTAGCTGCACTCTTTGGCAAAGAGGCAGGTCTCTTCACACCAACAGGCTCTCTTGCTAATCAATTAGCAATTCGTATGTTGGTTAATCCTGGCGAAGAGATTATTGCCGAGACAAATTCACACATCGTTCGCGCAGAACTTGGCGCAGCGGCAGTCTTTAGCGGTATTACTACCCGCACATGGCCAGCTACTCATGGACTTCTAAAGGCTGCTGAGGCACTTGAAATTGCCCGCCCAGATTCTGGCCCCTATCTAGTTTCAACTACTGCAATTGCTGTTGAAAACACCCACAACTTTGGTGGCGGAACTGTGCAACCACTTGATGAAATTAAGGCCCTGCGCAAAGGCGCAGATGCAATGGGATTAGCCCTTCACTTAGATGGAGCCCGTATTTGGAACGCGCACGTTGCAAGTGGTGTCTCATTTAGCGACTACGGAAAATACTTTGACACCATCAGCGTCTGTTTATCTAAAGGCCTAGGTGCACCCATTGGTTCAGTGATGCTTTCAACTAAGGAGCGCGTTGCTAAGGCGCGCGTATGGCGCAAGCGTTACGGGGCAGGAATGCGACAAGTGGGATTGCTGGCAGCTGGTGCTCACTACGCTCTCGATAACAACATCAATCGCTTGGCTGAAGATCATCGCCGCGCAAAAGAGATTGCAGTTGCAATTGCAGCCGTAGATTCTTCACTCATTGACCCAGCAACTGTTCAAACAAATATCGTGGGATTAGATCTAGCTCACCTTCCAATAACAGCTGCAGAGCTAGCGATACGATGTCGCGAAAAAGGTTTATGGATTAGCGCGCTAGGTCCAAAATATGCACGCCTTGTAACTCACTTAGATTTTGATGATGCTCAATGCAAAGAAGCTATTGAGATTTTAAAGGTAGCCCTCGTGGCGTAATAGCCACTCTTTCTTATTAACTCCGTAAGCATAATTTCCTAGCGCTCCCCCAGTCTTAACAACGCGATGGCATGGAACAACCAACATAATGGCGTTATTGGCACATGCACTTCCTGCTGCGCGCACTGCCGCTGCAGATCCAGCGCGCTCGGCAATATCTGAATACGAGAGAACTTTGCCGCCAGAGATCTTGCGCATGGCCTTCCATGCAGCTTGTGAAAATGGAGCACCTGGTTGGCTGACTTTAATTCCGTTGATTGCGCTGATATCACCATCAAAATAATCATTGATTAAATCACTAATCACGGGAATGGATTTAACAATCTTTATATCTTTGCCAGCTTTAAAGGCACTAATCGTTGAAAGGTTTGCACCAATTAAAATCTGATCATCAGCTAGAAGATTCAGATTTCCCACAGGTGTCTTATGGGTAGTTATTAAAAACGTCACAAGGAGAAAATTAGCGGTCGCGCAACATCTCAGCAACTAGGAAGGCTAGCTCTAGAGACTGAGAGTGGTTCAGGCGCGGATCGCATGCAGTCTCATAGCGTGAAGCCAGATCCTCATGTGAAATCTGCTCGCCACCACCAACGCACTCAGTGACATCATCACCGGTGAGTTCGATATGGATTCCGCCTGGATGAGTTCCGAGTGCTTTGTGGACTTCAAAGAATCCCTTTACTTCATCCATAACATCATCAAATTTACGGGTCTTAAAGCCAGTTGGTGCCTCATATGTATTGCCATGCATTGGATCGCAAACCCACAAAACCTTTGCACCAGATTTAGTAACGCCATCAACTAGAGCAGGTAGGGCTTCGCGAATCTTTCCTGCACCCATACGTGTAATAAAAGTAATACGGCCTGGCTCACGATTTGGATCTAACTTGTCGATTAAGGCCAGCGCGTCATTGACAGTGGACTTAGGTCCAAGCTTGATGCCAATGGGATTTCTAACCTTGGATGCAAAATCAACATGAGCACCATCTAATTGACGTGTGCGCTCACCGATCCAGATGAAGTGACCTGATACATCATATGGATTTCCCGTACGTGAATCGATACGTGTGAGCGCCTTCTCGTATTCAAGAATCAAAGCTTCATGGCTTGAGAAGAAATCAACAGATTTAAATGACTCAGGATCAACTCCTGCTGATTGCATAAATGAAAGCGCACGGCCAATTTCATTAGCCATCTTTTCATAGCGCTCCCCCACTGATGAATCGCGGATGAAGCCCTTGTTCCACTCATGCACCTGGCGAAGATCAGCAAAGCCACCTTGCGTGAAGGCACGTACCAAGTTCAAAGTTGAAGCTGATGTGTTGTAAACACGAACTAAACGATGAGGATCTGGTGTGCGAGAACTTTCGGTAAATTCAATGCCGTTCACAGCATCTCCACGATATGCAGGAAGTGTTACATCCC
>CANKXJ010000041.1 GCA_947487595.1 Actinomycetota bacterium | reverse complement strand
AACACTTTCATATGCAAAGGCAATCGGTGGGCTTCGCGCCGGTGGAATCTTGACAACATTTACAGAAGAGACAGAAACAGATCTCTTCGGTGAGCAGTCAGTTCTTTGCGGTGGTGCTTCACAACTTGTTATGTATGGCTTTGAGGTTTTAACTGAAGCTGGATATCAGCCAGAGGTTGCTTACTTTGAGTGCTTGCACGAACTTAAGCTCATCGTTGATTTGATGTATGAAGGTGGAATTGCAAAGCAGCGCTGGTCAGTCTCTGACACTGCAGAGTTTGGTGATTATGTTTCTGGTCCACGTGTTATTGATCCACACGTTAAGGAAAACATGAAGGCAGTACTTGCAGATATCCAAAGTGGTACATTCGCTAAGCGCTTCATTGATGATCAAGAAGCAGGAGCCCCTGAATTTAAGTCACTTCGCACAAAAGGTGAAACTCACCCAATCGAAGCTGTTGGCCGTGAACTTCGCAAGATGTTCTCATGGATGAAGCAGTCAAAGGGCGATGACTATAAAGAGGGAAGCGCGGCGCGTGGCTAAACCTGTCGTTCTAATCGCTGAAGAGCTAAGCCCAGCAACGCTTGAAGCACTTGGTCCTGATTTTGATGTCCTTAACTGTGACGGCGCAGATCGTGGCCAGCTTCTAACAGCGTTAGCTAAGGGAGTAGATGCCGTCTTGATTCGCTCTGCGACAAAGATGGATTCAGAAGCAGTTAGTGCGGCAAAAGGTTTAAAGGTAATAGCACGTGCCGGTGTTGGTTTAGATAACGTTGATATTCCTGCAGCAACTGCTGCCGGAATAATGGTTGTCAACGCACCAACTTCGAACATTGTTAGTGCTGCAGAGTTGGCGATTTCTTTATTGCTTGCATCTGCTCGCTTTATCTCACCTGCTAACGCTGCACTTCGAAATGGAAAGTGGGCACGTTCTAAGTTCACTGGTACAGAGTTATTTGAAAAGACTTTAGGCATTGTTGGTTTTGGACGTATTGGTCAATTAGTGGCATCTCGTATGCAGGCTTTTGGAATGAACGTAATTGCCTATGATCCATATCTTCAACCAGCACGTGCTGCGCAAATGGGAGTTAAGTTGGTAGATCTTGATGTGCTTTTGAAAACATCTGATTTCATCACTATTCACTTACCTAAGACCAAAGAGACTGCAAACTTAATAGGCGTTGAAGCATTAAAGAAGGTTAAGCCAGCTGTTCGGATCGTTAACGCTGCGCGCGGTGGCGTCCTAGATGAAGCTGCTTTATATGACGCAATTAGAGAAGGTCGTGTTGCAGGTGCTGGATTAGATGTCTTTGCGATAGAGCCATGCACAGATTCACCATTATTTGCACTCGATCAAGTTGTTGCCACACCTCACTTAGGTGCATCAACAGATGAGGCACAAGAACGTGCTGGTATCGCAGTTGCAGTTTCAGTTCGTAAAGCTCTAGCGGGTGAACTTGTTCCTGACGCAGTCAATGTTAAGGGTGGCGTGATCCACGAAGATATTCGTCCTTCACTGCCACTTGTTGAAAAGATGTCAGGGATTGCAACTGAATTACTGGGTGAACTGCCTGTAAATATAGATGTCAGCGTTAAAGGTGAAATCTCAGTTCACGATGCTTCAATTCTTGGAATCTCAGCGTTAAAGGGTGCCTTGTTGGCAGTGGGTGCAGAGGAAGTCACCTATGTCAACGCTCCTGGTCTTGCGGCAGAACGTGGAATGGTTTCAGCAGTGACAAACACAGCTGAATGTCATGAATACCGCTCAATGATTACTTTGCGCGCAACTACTGGCACAGGCAAGGCAATGTCCATCGATGGAACACTTATGGGTATCAAGCAAACCCAAAAGATTGTTGGAATTGATTCATTCCACCTCGATCTGCCCCCTACAGATAATATTCTTTTCATTCGCTATATCGATCGTCCGGGCATTGTCGGCATCGTTGGACAGACTTTGGGTGAAGCTAAAGTCAATATCGCAGCTATGCAGGTTGCTCGAAGTAAGGCAGGCGGCACAGCGTTAATGGTACTTACTGTTGATTCACATGTAAGCGAAGATATCGTTGCAAAAGTTAAGAAGGATACTGAAGCCGACTACGTTCACTCAGTGTTTTTGGAGGACAGATGAAAACTATTAACTTAGCTGTAATTGCCGGTGATGGAATTGGCCCTGAGGTCGTTAACGAGGGCTTAAAAGTTCTTGATGTTGTTGCAAAGAAGTATGACGTGAGCTTTAAGCGCACTTCATATGACTTAGGCGCAGGCTATTGGCACCGCACCGGTGAAGTTCTGCCACAAGCTATTTTAGATGAGATTGCAACGAAGGATGTTATTTTGCTAGGCGCAGTTGGGGATCCAAGTGTTCCTAGCGGAGTACTAGAGCGCGGACTTTTATTGAAGCTTCGATTTGCTTTTGATCATTACATTAATCTGCGCCCTGCACGTTTAATGCCTGGTGTTACCGGACCATTAGCAACAAAGGCTCCGATTGATTTTGTGGTTGTGCGCGAAGGAACTGAAGGTCCATATGTTGGTGCCGGGGGAGTCCTTGCAGAAGGTACTGATGCAGAGATTGCCACTGAGGAAAGTCTGAATACTCGCCGCGGTGCAGAGCGAGTTATCCGTGATGCCTTTGAGCGTGCGTCTAAGCGGAATCGTAAGAAGCTGACGTTGGTGCATAAAAACAACGTATTAACCCGTGCTGGTGGTCTGTGGACTCGTACATTCAACGAGGTTGCTAAGGAATACCCAACGGTTACAACAGATTATTTACATGTTGATGCAGCGTCAATGTTCTTTGTAACTAACCCAGAGCGCTTTGATGTTGTTGTAACAGATAACCTCTTTGGCGATATCTTGACTGATATTGCAGCTGCCATCTGTGGCGGAATTGGTCTGGCTGCTTCAGGCAACATCAATCCAACTGGAAAATTCCCCTCCATGTTTGAGCCAGTACATGGCTCTGCTCCAGATATTGCAGGGAAAAATATTGCAGATCCAACTGCCACGGTTATGTCGGTGGCCATGATGCTAGATCACTTAGGTTATGCCGATGCTGCCCGTGATGTTGAGCGCGCAGTTGCTGCTGATTTGCTTACTCGTGGAGACAAAAAACGAAGCACTAGTGAAGTGGGAGATGCGCTAGTTGCAGCGCTATAAACCATGAAAATTACACTCAACCCCAATGCAAAAGATGCTGCTACGCGTGATGCACTTGTTGCTGAAGGTGGTTTTGGTAAGTACTACACCGACCACATGGTTGTCTGTGAGTGGACTGAAAAAGATGGCTGGGCAGAACCAGAGTTAAAACCTTATGGCCCACTCTCATTAGATCCTGCGACTGCGGTTTTTCACTACGGCCAAGAGATCTTTGAAGGTATGAAGGCATATCCAACCTGATGGGTCGATCTCACTGTTTCGCCCTGATGCAAACTCAAAGCGCTTTGCTAACTCTGCTAAGCGTTTAGCGCTACCTGAAATGCCAGAAGCGCTATTTCTAGAAACAGTTGAAGCTTTAATTAAACAAGATGCGGGTTGGGTTCCCAATAAAGTGGGTGAATCTTTATATATCCGTCCATTCATGATTGCCACTGAAGTTGGCCTAGGTGTTCGTCCAACTAATAAAGCCACATACATTCTTATTGCAACACCAGCAGGTGCTTACTTTGATCCATCAAAGGCTGTTTCTGTGTGGATTTCAACTGAATATGTCCGTGCAGTACAAGGTGGAACAGGTGAAGCAAAGTGCGGTGGAAACTACGCAGCATCGCTAGTTGCACAAAAAGCTGCTGCTCAAGAGGGCTGTGATCAAGTTGTGTGGATCGATGCTAAAGAGCGCAAGTGGGTTGAAGAGATGGGCGGCATGAACCTTTACTTCGTAAAGGGTATAGGTGCTGAAGCAAGAGTTATCACTCCTAAATTAACTGGCACATTACTTCCAGGAATCACTCGAGATTCAATCCTCTCTGTTGCTAAAGATCTTGGATATAAAACTGAAGAAGTAATGCTGAGCATCGATGATTGGCGCGATGGCGTTGCATCCGGTGAAATCACTGAAATCTTTGCGTGTGGTACCGCAGCTGTTGTTTCACCAGTTGGTACTGCTAAATCAAACATGGGTACGTGGGTAACCGGTGATGGACAACCTGGTGTGATAACCATGCAGATCCGCAATCACTTACTTGCAATTCAACATGGAACAACCCCTGACAAACACAGTTGGGTACGGAAGGTCTGCTAATGCCAGTCTCTGATGCATTTCATATCTATGACACCACACTGCGCGATGGTGCCCAGCAAGAGGGATTAAATCTTTCTGTCCACGACAAGTTGACAATCGCGCGACACCTAGATGATCTTGGTGTTGGATTTATTGAAGGCGGATGGCCAGGAGCAAACCCTAAGGACACTGAGTTTTTTGCACGTGCTAAAAAAGAATTAGTCCTAAAGAACGCAACTTTTGTCGCCTTTGGTGCCACGCGTCGTCCAAACGTAAAAGCTGCTGATGATGTTTTACTTGGTGCTCTACGTGATTCAGGTGCAACAGCTGTTACTTTGGTAGCAAAGGCTTTTGATCGCCATGTTGATTTAGCACTCAAGACATCTCTGGATGAAAACCTAGAGATGATCCGTGACTCTGTTAGCCATTTAATTGCCGAAGGACAACGCGTATTTCTTGATGCTGAGCACTTCTTTGATGGCTATCGCAGCAATCGTGCTTATGCGCTAGAGGTTGTGCGTGTGGCCGCTGAAGCAGGGGCAGATGTCATTGCGTTGTGCGACACAAACGGCGGGATGTTGCCGGATGAGCTTTCACAAATTGTTCACGATGTTTTAACTGCTAGCTCTGCCCGTCTTGGTATTCACTGTCACAACGACACTGGATGCGCAGTTGCTAACTCAATGGCAGCAGTTGCAGCCGGTGCTACACATGTTCAAGGAACTCTTAATGGATATGGTGAGCGCACAGGTAATGCCGACCTAGTGACAATCATTGCAAACCTTGAGTTAAAGAAGCATCAATTAGTTTTGCCAAAGAATGCACTCCGTGAAGCTTTCAGAATTTCACACGCTGTAGCAGAAGTAACAAACGTGTCATCAAGTGCGCGCCAGCCATATGTTGGCGTTTCAGCTTTTGCCCATAAAGCAGGCCTGCACGCCAGTGCAATCAAGGTTGATCCATCTCTCTATCAACATGAAGATCCTGAATCTGTTGGAAACGATATGCGCATGTTGGTCTCTGATATGGCAGGCCGTGCCTCCATCGAATTGAAGTCACAAGAACTAGGCGTTGACCTTGGTGGGGATAAAGAACTTATCGGACGCATCGTTGATCGTGTTAAAGAGATGGAATCACGCGGATTTACCTTTGAAGCAGCAGATGCATCTTTTGAGCTTCTTGTTCTTGAAGAAATGAATGGAAAGCGCCCATCGTTCTTCACAATCGATCATTGGTTAACAACAGTTGAGCGCTCTGAAGATCAAAGCATTCTTACAAAGGCTCAAGTTAAAGTAACCGCAAAGGGCAAGCAGATTTCTTGTTCAGGTACTGGAAATGGTCCTGTTAACGCATTTGATAATGCTTTGCGTACTGGGCTCAAGGAGCTTTATCCAGAGTTGGAAATTCTAGAGCTCACTGATTACAAGGTGCGCATCCTTGAAGGACGTCTGGGCACAGGCGCTGTTACTCGCGTATTAGTTGAAACAAGTGATGGCAAAGGTGAATGGAACACCGTGGGAGTTCATGAAAACGTTATTGCTGCCTCTGCAATGGCACTCGAGGATGCAGTTACCTTCGGCCTTATGCGTCAGGGACGCAAACCCGAGTAAAGTTGGCGCGTGAGCGAAAATTTTGAAAAGTTACTGACTACTTTTCAACGCCATTTAGAAGTTGAACGCAACCTTTCAGTTCACACTGTTCGTGCATATATGGGGGATCTAACCTCATTATTAGAACACCTAGAAAACTCGGGCCTAGCCGATATTTCACAGATGCATTTACTTCATCTGCGATCATGGCTAGCTAATCAACAAGTCAAAGGTGCTTCGCGAACAACTATTTCACGCAGAGCAGTCTCAGTGCGCTTGTTTACTAAGTGGGCCTTGAAAAACAAATACATTGCAAGTGATGTGGGTGCATCTCTTGCAACACCCAAGGGCCATCGCACATTGCCTGAAGTCTTAGGTATTGATGATGCAAAAACAGCCATGGATTCAATGGCAACACGGGCAGCAGAGGAAGAAACCCCCATGACGCTGCGCGATGTTGCAATGGTGGAACTGCTTTATGCAACAGGTGCTCGCGTGGCAGAACTGTGTGGTTTAGATCTAGGAGATATTGATTATAACCGTCAGACTATTCAAGTGCTAGGCAAAGGAAATAAGGAGCGAGTTATTCCACTGGGCAATCCAGCGATGCGTGCACTTAAGAAGTGGCTAGATAATGGACGCCAAGAATTGCTCAATGAGAAATCTGAAAAAGCAGTATTTCTTGGAGCTCGCGGAAAGAGAATTGATCAACGTGCTGTGCGCACTGTTGTGTATGAAGCGCTCTCTGCAATTGAAGGGATTGAGCGCATGGGACCACACGCCTTGCGCCACTCTGCAGCAACGCATTTGTTAGAAGGTGGCGCTGATTTGCGCACCGTCCAAGAGATATTGGGTCACGCATCTTTGGCCACAACTCAGATTTATACACATGTTTCTACTGAGCGTTTGCAAAAAGCTTTCAAAC
>CANKXJ010000040.1 GCA_947487595.1 Actinomycetota bacterium | reverse complement strand
TTCACTCTCACCAATCTGGCCAACTACAGCTAGATGTAGCGCATGGCCCCATTGAATGTCATTGACTGCAAAGGCCGCAAACTCAATTTCTGGATATCGAATTGAAAGTGTTGCTTCAATAGCGGTGAGTGAGACATTTTCTCCGCCTGAGATGATTACATCATCGGCACGTCCCAGGATATGAAGCTTGCCATCAACAACTTCACCAAGATCATTTGTAATAAACCATCCATCGCTAAGAATGTAGAGCTCAGGTGCGTTCAGATAAGTCTCTGACATTACTGATCCGCGGATTTGTACTAAAGATTTTTCATTGAGGCAATATTCAACGCCCTCAATAGCTTGGCCGTTGTAAATACAACCCCCAGAAGTTTCAGTCATTCCATAAGTTTCAACAACGTTAATGCCAGCTGTTATTGCTTGTTGGCTAAGGGCTGGAGATAGAGCAGCGCCACCAACTAATACTGCTTGTGCACTTTGTAGATGACGCAGTAAACGTTCATCACTATTGAGTGCACGAAATAGCTGTGTTGGAACAATTGATGTGAAATCTACTTTTGGATATTCACCTTGGTGTTCACGTAAATCAATGGGAAGTGTTCCGAGCTCCATCGACCGAATAATCACATTCACTGCGGCTATATGTGTTAACGGCAAGAATAAAGACCACTGTTGGCCAGATTTTGCTCCTAAGAATTTATTTGATGCACGAGCTGATGAAAGTAAAGCTGATGCCGTGAAAGCAACCTCTTTGCTCATTCCTGTAGTGCCGCTGGTACCAATTACTAATGCAATATGTGAAGGGGCCTTCGTTGATCGAACTTCGCCAAGACCTAAAGCTGGGCCAGTACCAGCCAGGGCCGATGTGATTTCTCCCGCTAAATCAGGGATTGCGCACGCAGGACTAACCCGGTGAATACCTCGTTGTGACGTCATCTCCATTGCCCCCGTAGGCTATCGCTTGTAAAGACAATGGAGGAAATGTGAGCAAGCCCTTTAAGCGTGATTTTGGTAGCCGTGAGATACCTCATTGGATTACTGCGCCCGGCGGTGAAGAGTTCGTTGATATTAAATATCAAATGGGTGATGGCATTGCCAAGATCACCATTAATCGACCTCAAGTTCGCAATGCATTCCGCCCACAAACCATTATTGAATTAATCAAAGCTTTTCACTTAGCACGCGATAATGAAGAAGTCGGCGTCATCATCTTTACGGGTGAAGGCACTGAAGCTTTTTGTTCAGGGGGCGACATAAATGTTCGCGGTGATGATGGCTATCTTGGTGATGACAAGCTAGCTAAAAAGGGTATTGGACGTCTAAATGTTCTAGATCTACAGGTACAAATTCGTCGCACACCAAAACCTGTTGTGGCAATGGTTGCAGGTTGGGCAGTTGGTGGGGGACATGTATTACATGTTGTCTGTGATTTAACTGTTGCTGCAGATAATGCAAAGTTTGGACAAACCGGTCCGATGGTTGGTTCATTTGATGGTGGCTATGGTGCAGGTCTACTTGCAGCACACGTTGGTCAAAAGAAGGCCCGTGAGATTTGGTTTATGACTCGTCAATACAGCGCCCAAGAAGCACTTGATATGGGACTCGTAAACACCGTTGTGCCTCTTGCAGAGCTAGAAGCAGAGACAGTCTCTTGGTGTCGAGAAATACTACGCAACTCTCCACTAGCACTTCGCTTACTTAAATCCAGCTTGAATGCTGCAGATGATGGTTTAGCAGGAGTTCAGCAGTTAGCAGGAGATGCAACGTTGTTGTTCTATATGACTGAAGAGGGTCAAGAAGGACGCGATGCATATATGGAAAAACGAGACCCTGATTTCGGGAAATTTCCAAAGCGTCCCTAAACGATGCTTGATTTGATTCTTGACTCTTTGCGAGTTATTAGCCTTCCAATGAAGGTTAATTTTCGTGGAATCAACCACCGTGAAGTAGCTTTATTTCAAGGGCCACAAGGTTGGGCCGAGTTTTCACCTTTCCTTGAATACTCTGATGAAGAATCTGCACGCTGGTTAGCCTGTTCAATTGAAGCTGCTACGCAAGTGCCCCCAAAGCTTTATCGAAGCTCAGTAGGAGTCAATGCAACTATGCCTGCATTAAATGGCGAGAGTGAAATTACTCAAATTCTTGCAGGATTCCCAGGTTGCACCACAGTGAAAATTAAAGTTGGAACTAATGAGAAGCAAGATCTAGAGAGAATTGCAACGGTTAGAAAACTGAACCCACGCTCTAAGATCCGTATTGATGTAAACGGCTTATGGAGCGTGGATCAGGCCGCAAAATTCTTAGAGCTCTGCGGGGAGATTGAATACGTAGAACAACCATGTGCCACAGTGGCTGAACTACGTGAATTGAAATCACGAGTTGACGTAAAAATCGTTGGCGATGAAATACTTCGCAAAAGTGCAAACTTATTTGAAATAGACTTGAACGGTGCTATTGATATTTTGATGCTGAAAGTTCAGCCTCTGGGTGGAATTAAGAATGCACATGCTTTAGCTGCCCATCACAAAATACCAGTCATTGTTTCAAGTGCTCTTGAAAGTGCGGTAGGTATCAACTACGGCCTAACTTTGGCAGCCTCCTTTGAAGAGATGAGTTATGACTGTGGCCTTGGTACAGGCTCACTGCTTGCAAAGAACGTTGCAGAGATTCCAATTGTTGATGGAAAAATGCAGATCCAGCGCTTTGAGCCCAACTTTGATGGGTTAGAAACCTCTGCCAACCGCTTTGATTGGTGGAAGAATCGCATCATGAGAACAGCGGCCCTACTGGGATGAATAACTCAACCAGCCTTGCGCGCGTGATTGTCCGCCAGATTATTGAAGCGGGAATCACGGACGTAGTAGTTTCTCCAGGATCAAGAAATGCTCCACTCTCACTTGCATTTTTCGCTGCATCTAAAAGAGGATTAATTAAGTTACATGTGAGAATTGATGAGCGCACAGCTGCCTTCTTTGCTTTAGGAATCATTAAAGCAACTGGTCGCCCAGTTCCCATTGTGTGCACGAGTGGAACGGCCGTTGCTAATTACCACCCAGCAGTACTAGAGGCCAGCCACACTAATGCTCCTCTATTAGTTTTAACCGCTGATCGCCCTGCAATCTTGCGCAAAACTGGTGCTAATCAAACGACCGAACAAGCAAGAATTTATGGGAAAGCAGTTCGCTATTTTGCAGATATCGATGGGCCTGTGTTTCCAATGGAACTTCCATTTGATAGTTTGCGAAGTGGTCCAGTGCATTTAAATGTGCAATTTGATGAACCCATGCTCCCGGATGAATCTGATCAGTGGTTAGATGAAATTTCAATCTCAGCTAAAGCCTTCGAAAGTAGAACCAAGCCAGCGACTCTTAAGAGTGATGCCAATAGAGGTGTTCTAGTTATTGGCCATGATCGTGGTGGATTAAGCGTTGAGAGCGTCAGAAAATTTGCCAAAGAGCTGAGTTGGCCAATCATTGCTGAAGATCCACTCACATTTGCGGATGCAGTTGCCCATGCATCAATCTTCTTAACTTCAGCTCAAATTCGTGCAGCCTTGATCCCACAAACAGTCATTGTTATAGGCCGAACAACTTTGTCTCGCTCAATTAATACATTCTTAAAGCTTGCGCCCACTCAAATTGTTATCGACCCACGCATGGCAACAGTAGATAGCGATAGGCATGCAAATAAGCGCTTCACAGAGATTCCAGAGCTTAAAACCCACAAAGCATCTCCTGAGTGGCTTGAGCAATGGGAAAAATATACGCTGCGATGTGCCAAGAATATTGATGCATTAACTGGATTCAGTGAAGCTGTTATTGCTAGAGAGATAGCTGCAAACTTGCCTGATGGCTCCACGCTCTTCGTTTCATCGTCTAGACCCATCCGAGATTTAGAGGGTTTTGCAACACCGCGCTCGGGTGTGACAACGCATGCTAATCGTGGACTAGCTGGCATCGATGGCAATATCTCCACAGCACTAGGTATCGCATCGGCAAGCAAGCAAACATTTGCAGTGCTGGGTGACTTATCTTTCTTGCATGATCTCACCGGGTTGATACATCACGAAGAGATTAACTGCGCCTTTATTGTTATTAACAATGATGGTGGAGGAATATTTTCAACTCTGCCACAGCGTGGTGTGGATGGATTTGAAAGCGTCTTTGGCACACCACACGGCCTAGATCCAGCAGCGATTGCCAACGCAATGGGGATTAGTGCATCAAAAATTTCATCAATTGATGAGCTTAAGAAAGTGTTGAAATCACCAGTTAAAGGTATTTCGATTGTTGTGGCAAATGTTCCATCACGTGATGCAAATGCTGATTCGCTAAAGGCTATGTATGAATCGATGAACTCTATTTAAAGTAGTGCACTTCGCATGGGTATGAACTTTGCTTCACTTTCAGCTAACTCTTTTACCGGATCTGATCCTGCCACAATTCCACACCCAGCAAAGATTCGAATTGAATCACCTTTGATTTGACCGCAACGAAGCGCAATACCGAGTTCACCATCTCCTGCAGCATCAATCCAGCCAACAGGGCCTGCATAGCGCCCACGAGAGATTGCCTCAATTTCACTAATAAGAGCTGCAGCTTTAGGTCTAGGAGTTCCACACACCGCTGCCGATGGATGAAGTTGTTCCAAGATTGTGAACGCATCAACGTGAGCCAAAGTTTCAGCAAGTGCCCCAGTCACATCGGTGGCAAGGTGCATAACATTTGCAAGGTGCAAAACAAATGGAGATTCAGGAACGTTAATGGATGTGCAGAAGGGCTCAATAGCATCGGCAACTGAGCGAACTGCATATTCATGTTCTTCTAAATCT
Source organism: Actinomycetota bacterium (assembly GCA_947487595.1). Lineage (GTDB taxonomy): Bacteria > Actinomycetota > Actinomycetes > Nanopelagicales > Nanopelagicaceae > Planktophila. Next base: position 2,054 of record CANKXJ010000040.1, on the reverse strand, counting down.
TTAGATGATCGTGCAAGTGATGCAGCAAGTGCTAAATCTCGCTCGTCATCACCTGTTTTACTAATGGTTCCGGCCAAGACGCGTGAGGTGACCATGCTCTTTGTTAAACGCAAGAGAAGTTCAGGTGTTGCTCCCACTAAACCAGCTACTGAGAAGTTCCATGTTGAGGGATATTCAGCGGCTAATGTGTGCAAAATTGCGCGGGCATCGATTGCACTGTGTGCAGTTCCCACAACTTCACGAGCTAAAACAACTTTTTCTAATCCATTGCTGTGAATACGATCAACTGCAGTTTGTACCCGTGATTTCCACCCTTGATCGCTATTGTCATTGTCTTCCCAAACCACTGAAATTTTAGGCAGTGTTGGTTTTACTGTATTGAGAACTGGTTGTGGGTCAGAGCCAATCCATGTAATCCAGGATTTATCACCCTTTTTACCCACAATTATTTTAGGGATAATAAGGACAGAGACATCATCGGGTGAAAATGAAAAAGAAGAGAAAAGAACTGGTCCTGTCCCATTTCCGTGCACAGTGTTAGTCACCGCAAATGTCTCTAACTGTTTCTGCCACCAGTGTCTTGCATCAGCAAATCTATGTGGCCCGCTCACAGTTGTTGTTGCATGAACGCCCCAACCAACTAAGCCTTCACCACCTCTGACCCATGCACATGGCTGTGAATCAGGGAGTAAATCCAATAATGGCAGGTGATCGCCAAGGCGGGTGGTTGTAAGAGGAATAAGGGAAGTCATATGAGTAGTTCTGCTTAATTGCGCTTTCGATTAACAGTTCGCCAGAGTAGTGGCAGAGAGGTTCCAGCAATAGCAATCTTTAATACTTCACCAATAATAAATGGTGTTAAACCCGCCTTGATTGTCCAAGCCCAACTTTGGCCAGTGAATTGATGCAACCACAAGAGACCGAAAGTAAAAGTAGTAAGGGTTCCCACAAGCATTGAAGGAAGGGCCGTTGCGAAGTTTTGGTCCAGACGTTTTTGCGCAAGTAAACCTAAGAGAAATGTTGCAACAAGCATTCCTACTAAATAGCCACCCGTTGCACCAACAACCTTTTCAATTCCATAGCTTTGTCCAGCAAATACTGGAGCACCAGCAATTCCCGCTAAAAGATATGTCGCAAAAGTTACAAAGCCAAGTGATGCCCCATAGGTCGTTCCAACTAATAGAACGCCAAGAGTTTGACCAGTAACAGGAACAGGTGATCCAGGAACTGGTATTGCAATTTGGGCGAGCGCAGCTAAGAAAAATACGCCTCCAACGATTAAAACCGCATTACTCAGAACACTTGTTCGCGGCAGGAGGAAAGTTCGCAGGGATGTGGCTGGAAATGACATATACGAGTCCTCTCGTGTGGGCTGAGTTGTGGATGAGCCTACTTCAAGGGAGAATACGGCTATGTCGCGCGCTAATTTGAGCAAAGATCCAGATGAAGTAGCAGCGATGTTTGATGGCGTGGCCAAGCGCTATGACCTAGTCAATGATTTATTGAGTTTGGGCCGCACCAAGGCCTGGCGCAGAGCTGCAACCAAGATCATCGCACCAGCCCCAGGTATGCAGATTTTGGATGTAGCCGCCGGCCCAGGCTCTTCCTCCGAACCCCTCCACAAAAAAGGGGCAACAGTATGTGCCACCGATTTCTCTGAAGGAATGCTGCCCGTGGGCCGTAAAAGCCGTCCATACCTGAACGTCTCAAAGGCCGATGCTCTCAATCTGCCCTTTGAGGCCAATCGATTTGATGTTGTGACCATCTCCTATGGCCTTCGAAACACATCTGATTACCCCAAGGCGCTCGCAGAAGCCTTTCGGGTCACCAAGCCAGGCGGACGCATGGTTGTCGTTGAGTTCAGCCACCCCACCTGGCGCCCATTTCGCACTATCTATACCGAGTATTTGATGAAGGCCCTGCCAGCCATTGCCCGCAAGACCTCCTCTAACCCAGATGCCTACACCTATTTGGCTGAATCCATTAGGGCATGGCCTGATCAAAAGGCTTTGGCTGATGCAATGGAAAAGGCGGGCTGGAGCCAGATCAGCTGG
>CANKXJ010000039.1 GCA_947487595.1 Actinomycetota bacterium | reverse complement strand
TGAAAGAGTTGCCCCAAGGTGAATCGGGTGAAATTGTCATGTCTGGACCACAAATTTTCAAAGGCTATTGGAAGCGCCCCGATGCAACTGCCAATGCATTCTTTGAGCGCGATGGCAAATCTTTCTTCCGTTCCGGTGACATGGGTCGCATCGATGAAGAAGGCTATTTCTTCATGACCGATCGATTGAAACGCATGATCAACGCAAGTGGCTTCAAAGTTTGGCCTGCTGAAGTAGAGGCTTTGATGTTCAAACATCCCGCTATTCAAGAGGCCTGCATTATTTCCACCAAAGATGCGTACCGCGGCGAATCGGTTAAGGCGGTGGTGGTGTTGCGCAGTTCGCACAAGGGTCAAGTGAGTGAAAAAGACATCATTGATTGGTGCCGAGATACCATGGCTGTTTACAAAGTTCCGCGGGTGGTTGAGTTCATTGATGCGCTGCCTAAAAGCGGCAGTGGTAAGGTGATGTGGCGCGCATTGCAAGAAGCAGAAATGGCCAAGGCTTGATGACTTCTTTTTTGATGATGTGAAAGATTCACACCACAGCCTTAAACTGTCTGTACCGGACCAATCGGTTGTCATGAATGCAGAACCCCTATATGCAAAATCAACTCCCATTGCTTGAGCCGGCTCAGATTGGGATGCATTGAGCAGCACGCGCTTTCAACTCAGGCAACGTATCATGGCCCTAGCACAGTATGCTCAAGCCCAATAGCTTATTCAAAATATCAAATTGAAAGATACTCCCTATGATTTACAAAAACTTAGGACACAGCCCCTTGCAAGTCTCCCGCATTTGCCTGGGAACCATGATGTTTGCAGACCAAACGAACATGGACGAGGCGCGCAGCATTGTTGAACATGCCAATGCCAATGGCTGCAATTTTATCGATACCGCAGATGTTTACAGCCTTGGAAAATCAGAAATGATGACTGGCGAGTTGATCAAAGGAAAACGCAACCACTGGATCTTGGCCAGCAAAGTGGGCAACATCATGTCAGGCAATATCAATGAGCGGAATTTCTCCCGCGCTTGGATGTTGCGTGCATGCGAGGACAGTTTGACTCGCTTGCAAACTGACCACTTAGACATCTATTACATGCACCGCGACTTCAACGGTATGCATCTTGAAGAACCCTTGCGCGCTATTGAATCCTTGCTGCGCGACGGCAAAATTCGTTACTGGGGTTTGTCTAATTTCAGAGGATGGCGCATTGCTGAGGTGGTGCGCTTGTGTCAGCAAATGAACATGCCGGCACCTGTGGTCTGCCAGCCTTATTACAATTTACTCAACCGTGTACCAGAAGTTGAAGTACTAGAAGCATGTGCGCATTACGGCATAGGCGTTGCAGCCTACAGCCCGATTGCCAGGGGCATTCTCACAGGCAAATATGCACCTGGAGCGGCGCCCGTTCCCGACAGCCGTTTAGCGCGCGGCGACAAACGAATTCTTGAAACCGAGTACCGCAAAGAGTCTTTAGAAATTGCGCAAAAGCTCAGCACGCGTTGCGAAGAAAAAGGCATTCAACTCTCACACTTTGCTTTAGCTTGGGTTTTGGCAAACCGGGCAGTAACTTCGGTCATAGGCGGACCACGCACATTAGCTCAGTGGCAAGACTATTGGGGAGCGCTGGATCTGACCATCACCCAAGAAGACGAAGACTTTGTCAACCAACTTGTTTCGCCCGGTCACCCTTCTACCCCAGGCTACAACGACCCTTCTTACCCACTTTCAGCCAGGCTCGGCTGACGCGTGTTGCGGTCTGATTGAATCGTTCATGAAAAGTGCGATCAAGATGCTACCAAGCTAGGTGCAACTTGATCGTATTTCTCATATCAAACCCTAGCTCACTCGTTTGGCTTTTTGTATATGATGTTTCTTGAAATGGCAGCCCACTCAAAAGGAAACAGAATGACTTCAAAACAGCGTCGCATGACTTTAGGAACACTTGCACTGCTAACAGCTGGCAGTTTGCTTTCATTTTCTGGAAACTCAATGGCTCAGAGCTTCCCAACTAAGCCCATTAAGTTAATTATTCCTCATGCTGCTGGAGGCAATTCAGATGCCTTTGGTCGCATACTCGCTCAAAAACTGAGTGAGCGCATTGGTCAACAAGTTGTGGTTGAAAACAGGGTGGGAGCAGGTGGCACGATTGCTGTAGCTTTTACGGCTAAATCGGCTCCCGATGGCTACACATTGGTTGTTGCTGACAACGGCACTCAATCTATTGCGCCAACACTGTACGGCGCCAAGCTTCAATATGATGTTTTCAAAGACTTTAGCCCCATTACTTTGGCGGCCACATTTCCTGCAGTCATTTTAATTCACCCTTCGGTGCCCGCAAAAACTCCTAAAGAATTTGTAGCATTGGTTAAAAGCCAACCCGGCAAGTTCACCTTTTCATCGGCTGGCACTGGCAATGGCTCCCACCTTGCATTAGAGTTATTCAGGTCAGCGGCGGGTGGGCTAGACATGGTTCACATACCCTACAAAGGTGGCGCACCCGCAATGCAAGCCTTGTTAGCTGGCGATGTTCAAATGACAAGCGTCAGTGTCAATACCTCCATGGTGCACATTCAATCTGGCCGCGCAAAAGCCATTGGTTTGGCCGCCACAAAACGCTCCAGCGCGCTGCCAGATGTGCCTACTTTCATTGAGTCTGGCATTCCATTTGAAGCCGAAAATTGGCTTGCCATTCTAGGTCCTGCCGGTATACCAGCCCCCATTGTGAACAAGCTCAATGTAGAAATTGCTGCTGCGTTGCAGTCTCCTGATGTGAAAGAGCGCTTGTCAAAGCTGGGATTAGATGTTGTAGCTTCAACGCCAGCGGCATTCAACCAATTGCTCGCCACTGATGTTCCCAAATGGGGCAAAGCAGTCAAAGATTCAGGCGCTGTTGCCGAGTAAAAGGATACCCAATGACCAAAGAATTCAGCATGCCTAGCCACCGCGGAACGCTCAAGCAGAAACTCCAAAATGGCGACTTCGTTGTTGCGCCTGGTATTTATGAAATGATCTCGGCCAAAGTTGCAGATCAAATGGGATTTCATGCTTTGTACATGACCGGTTATGGGGTTTCAGCATCGCACCTCGGACTTCCAGATGCAGGGCTGGCCGGCTATACAGATATGCAAGGTCGCGCAAGAACCATTGCCCATGGCATCAGCAGCCCCCTCATCGCAGACGCAGATACAGGCTTTGGCGGGCTAATCAACATTCGGCACACCGTCAGAGGTTATGAGGAGGCTGGTGTTCAAGCTATTCAACTAGAGGATCAAGAATCACCTAAGAAATGCGGCCACACACCAAACCGCAGGGTTGTTTCCAAACAAGACGCCGTAAGACGCATTGAAGTCGCTGTCGATGCGAGAAGAAGTTCAGACACCCTCATTATTGCCAGAACCGATGCCAGAACGGGCCTGGGATTAGACGAAGCGCTAGAACGCGGTAAGTTGTTTGCCAAGGCAGGGGCCGATATTATTTTTGTTGAATCACCAGAATCTGTCGATGAATTTAAGCGCATTGCCGAAGAACTGCATGGCTGCGGCGCTTGGCTCATTGCCAACATGGTTCCAACGGGTAGATCGCCAGAACTCTCGGCCAAGCAATTGAAAGATCTAGGCTTTGCGCTGGCCATTTGGCCAGGCGCTGTCATGGCAGTCGCTGCTGCAGCTACTAAAAATGCGCTGCAGTATCTGGCCGATCACGGCACCACAGCTGGCAGCCCTGTTCCTATGATTGACATGAAAGAGTTGCACGAATTGGTAGGGTTTCCTGATGTCTGGGAGTTCGAAAAGAAGTACGTTGAACAAACATGACAGCAAGAACACTTTTTGAAAAAGTTTGGTCGCAACATGTGGTTGAAAATTTAGCCCTTGATGTTGACCTGCTTTTCATTGATCGGCACCTCATGCACGACCTTGGAGGTGGTGATGCCATTTTTCAAATTCGCCAACGCGGACTCAAAGTTAGGCAACCAAATTTAACTTTTGCCACACCTGATCATGTCGTAGAAACAGCACCAGGCAGAACGGGTGGCATCGCGCCGTGGGCAGATGACACAATCGCATTGCTCAGAAAACAAACCCACGAATCCGGCATACATTTGTTTGATTTGGGACAAAATTCACAAGGCATTATTCATGTCATTGGTCCAGAGCAAGGCATTTCCTTGCCTGGTACCACCATCGTTTGCGGAGACAGCCATACCTGTACTCATGGCGCAATGGGAGCTATCGCGTTTGGCATAGGCACGACCGAAGTTCAGCACGTTTTGGCCACTCAAACCTTGCAGCAAAAAAAGCCCAAAACCATGCGTGTTGAGTTTGCAGGCAAAACTCCTCCTGGTGTCGCTGCCAAGGACATGATATTGGCACTGATTGGACACATTGGTACTGCTGGAGGTACTGGCTATGCAATTGAGTATTGCGGCACAGCCATTGAAGCCCTGGACATGGAGTCGCGCTTAACCTTGTGCAATTTGTCCATCGAATGTGGCGCCAAAGTTGGCATGATTGCGCCCGATCAGATCACCATCGATTGGCTAAAGGACAGGCCATTTTCCCCCAAAGGCGATAATTGGCAGTCTGCTATTCAATACTGGTCAACTTTGATAAGCGATTCAGGCGCTGTCTTCGACAAATCAGTCGTCATTGATTGCTCAAAACTTTCTCCATACATCACTTGGGGTACCAGTCCCGAACAAGTCATCTCCGTTACTCAGACCATTCCACTGCTCGAAGAGGCTGGTAGCAGTGTTCAAAAACAAGCTTGGCAAGACGCACTTGATTACATGGGCCTGCAAGCAGGTCAGCAAATCATTGGAACCCCAATTCAACGTGTTTTTATTGGTTCTTGTACAAACTCAAGGCTCAATGATCTAAGACTGGCCGCGGCTGTCATCCAAGGCCGCCAAGTTGCAAATCATGTCACTGCGTGGGTGGTTCCAGGCTCCATGCAAGTTAAGCATCAAGCTGAATCTGAAGGTTTAGATCAAATTTTCAAAACTGCAGGGTTTGAATGGCGTGAACCAGGATGCTCACTTTGTGTAGGTGCCAACGGTGAGTTGATTGCACCTGGTGAGCGATGTGTCTCAACTTCAAACCGCAACTTTACGGGAAGACAAGGCCCAGGTGCGCGAACTCACTTGGCAAGTCCTGAAATGGCCGCGGCTGCGGCTCTGGCAGGAAAAATTGTTGACCATCGGAATTTCTAAAATGGAAAAATTTGAAGTATTCACAGCTGTTGCTGCACCCTTCGTTCACGCCAATGTAGATACCGACAGAATTATTCGCATTGAGCGCTGTGCTCGCGTTGCCCGCAAAGACATGGGGCTTTGGGCTTTTGAAGCAGAACGTCTGATGCCCGACGGCACTCAAAATCCCGATTTTATTTTGAATCGCGATCCGTTTAAAAGTACTGGAATTTTAATTGCTTCTGAAAACTTTGGGTGTGGTAGCTCCAGAGAAATGGCAGTTTGGGCCATTGCGGGCATGGGAATTCGTTGCGTCATTGCCCCCTCATTTGGTGAGATATTTTTTGGCAATTGTTTTCAAAATGGCTTATTGCCAATTCAACTTCCCCATGAAGACATCACAGCTATTCAAACTCAACTTTTAAACAGAGCCGCGACCAATGATCATCAGCAAATTTCTTTGACGGTTAATTTAATTCAACAAACAATAGTCACGCCTTGGCGCCATGACTATTCATTTCATGTTGATCCGTTAAGACGAATCAGTTTGCTTGAAGGTCTTGATCCTATTGGCTTGACCTTAAAAAGCTTGCCTGCCATTGAAGCTTTTGAAGCGCAAAGTAAAGGTCGTCGTCCTTGGATTTGGACACACCCTACCCTTCCAGCGTAAAACAAGATTAACTGAGCCTGAATGTGACAAGGCTCATCTGATCTATTCAACCGCCAATCACATGGCGATGGCTCACAGTGTCCGTTCAAAAAAGCCCAATAATTTTGCCATCAGGACCGACGTCAATGGCACAAGCCGATGGCACCTTGGGCAAGCCTGGCATTGTCATGATATCGCCGCACACCATAACGACAAACTGCGCCCCTGCAGCCAATCGAACTTCGCGAATGTTCACGACATGGCCTGAAGGCGCCCCGCGCAAAGCAGGGTCGGTCGAGAAGGAGTACTGTGTCTTTGCAACACACACGGGGTAGTTTCCGTAGGACTCTTGTAATTTCTTAATTTGTGCAAGCACTTTAGCGTCGGCCGTGATGTCCGATGCACCATAGATCTTTGTCGCAATGGCTTTCATCTTGTCCCACAGCGGATCGCTGTCTTGATAGACAAACTTGAAGGTGCTAGGCTGCTCGCACAGGCGAACCACTTCATGGGCCAGATCCGCCGCACCCTTGCCGCCCTCAGCCCAATGCCGAGCCAGAATAACTTTCACGCCTTTTTGGGCCAGCTTGTCCATCAATAACTTCACTTCTGCGTCTGTGTCTTCGGTGCGGTGATTGATGGCCACCACACAGGCCAGGCCGTAATGGTTTTTAATGTTATTCACATGCCGCTCGATATTGGCAATGCCCTTTTCAAGTGCCTGCAGGTCCTCTTGGCCTAGCGCCTTGACATCTACACCGCCATGGAATTTCAAAGCGCGGATGGTTGCCACCAAGACAGCAGCGGCAGGTTGCAGACCGGCCTTGCGGCACTTGATATCGACAAATTTCTCTGCGCCTAAGTCAGCACCAAACCCAGCCTCGGTAACCACATAATCGGCCAGCTTCAATGCAGTCTTGGTTGCCAAGACAGAGTTGCATCCGTGCGCAATGTTGGCAAAGGGGCCACCATGAATGAGGGCCGGAGAATGCTCAAGTGTTTGCACCAAGTTGGGCGCTAAGGCGTCTTTGAGCAAAGCTGCCATAGCGCCGTGCGTTTTCAATTGCCTTGCAAGAATTGGCTCTTGATCCCTTGTGTAGCCACACACAATATTACCCAATCGCTCCTTCAAGTCATTGATGGAAGTGGCCAAGCAAAATATGGCCATGACCTCAGAGGCCACCACAATGTCAAAGCCATCTTGGCGCGGA
>CANKXJ010000038.1 GCA_947487595.1 Actinomycetota bacterium | reverse complement strand
AGTTGCTTGGCGAGGGATGCGCGAGCGCTGGGGTTCATGCACAGGTGTGGATCGAAGCATTCGTATCTCTGATCGACTCAAAGGCGCTCCTGACTACGCCCTGGACTATGTCCTCTTTCATGAAGCCATCCACCTTGAGTATTTCGACCATGGGGCAGAGTTCAAGGAGCTATTGGCCAGATTTCCTAGGGCCGAGATTGCCAGCGCCTACCTGGATGGCTATGAAGCAGCTGAAACTGCGCTCGCAGCCCCAGAAGCGCTCAAAAAGCTCCTGGCTAAGGGTTGAAAAAACTCCTCCACAAACGCGCCTAGTTTCCCTCGATTGAGCGTGTAGAGGGGTATCGTCTCACTTAACAGAACGCTCGCCCCGCACGGGGAGCAACCCCTTAGGGATTGCAAGCGTCGAACGGAGGACAAAAAAATGGCAGTTGAGACATACAAAGGTGACGCTTACTGCGTTAAGTGCAAAGAGAAGCGTGATTTTGAGGGAACCGTAAAGGTCTCTGAATCTGGTCGGCGCATGGCACAGGGCATCTGTCCAGTGTGTGGCACCAAGGTCAATCGCATCCTCGGCAAAGCACAGTAATTAAATTTCGCTCACCTAGATGTGAGCGTCTAGCGTTAAAAGAAACCCCCACCTTCCTAAGCGAAAGTGGGGGTTTCTTCATGCCATTGCACGTATTCAAACAGTGATGACACATCTCACAGAGTAGTAATTAACCGGGGCGCTCCACAGGTTATGAGTAGGTAAAAGCGAAAGGCCTCGGCCAGAGCAACTCTTGCACCATGACTACTACATCAAGTGCGGCCCCTATTTTTCCCCGTCTAAAAAACGGCGTCTTTATTAGTTCATTAACCTCAACACAGGAAAGCTCTATCACGATGGCCACCTCAACTCATGGGGTTGCGATTAAGCACTCTTTGGCCAGATCAATTATTGAGCAGTTCACTGGGATCTTGAACTGTGATGAAATCTCTCAAAAACTGGGAATTCCAATCAAAATAATCGAATCCATTATTGATGAACTACTGGCAGCAAACTTTCTTGACACACAACGCAAAACAATAAAGCTCAATAATAGATTTCAATCAGCAATTGAATCCCGAGCAGTTCACACACAAGACCAGAGCATTGATGCTGCCTTTAGTCAGCTACAAAAACGTTTAGCGCCAGAGTTAAGTCAAGCCACGTGGATTCAAGGAGTTCGAGATGGTGGGGTGGATGTCATGACTGCGCGCCAGAATTTTGGTGTTGAAATCATTGGTAACTCACGAACAGCAACTTTGCTCTTTTCAATTCTCTTAGCAAGTGGTGTGACAAATACTCGGATTTCTTTATCTGCCTCATACAAACATCCAACGGTTGTTGATAGTGATTTAGGCTCAGGATCACTGAGAACAACTGACTTAGGTCTTAACTACAAAAAGAGAATCGAAGAGTTAGCACGGGAATGGTCACTCTTTCCCGTGGCATCTAGTTTTGCACTTGCTCAACGAGGTGCACCAAAGCCTGTTGTTCCAGAGAAGAATTTACGAATAATCTGCGGCAGCTTTGATTCACAGTATGTAGAGCATCTTTTACGCGATGGGCAAGACCACTTCTTTGTGGGTAGAGCACCGGGTCATGTGGCAACAGTTGGACCTTTTGTTCAACCCGGCAGCACTCCATGCCGGCGTTGTCTTTCACTTATTGAAGCTGATCGGGTGGGTGTTGCTGAACTCTCTATTCCACTTGGAACAAGTGATGAGCTCCCGATCGCAGTTGCTCACCAAGTTGCCGCTCTGGCGGCACATGCAGCATTGAAATTTATAGATACAGGCAAAAGTGAACTACAAGCCGCTCAGTTGATTGTGGACTTCCTAGATGCGCTCAATCCCCAGCTACAACATTTCCCGCAGCACCCAGAGTGTGAATGCTTGTGGACAGATGCAGACGTGCTTCTTTAACTAGTTGCAGTTGTGCACAGCCACATTCCTCAGGCTTATTGAGTTAGAAACCTAGAACAGGATTGAGCGTCACTCGATCTTCACCCACCACCAAAAAGAAATGAGAAGAGAAGCAAATGAATCAATTAATGAAATCAATGATTGATGCAGAGTTAGTTCTGCGCGAAAGCCTTGTTAAAGCCCACAAGAGGTTCTATTCACAGTTAAGAGATGAACAGGGCGATGTACCTGGTTGGGTCTTAGTAGTGCTAATGACTACCGGCCTAGTGACTGCAATCTGGACTATCGCCGCCCCTCGCTTAACCGCAATTCTTAAGAACTCTCTCGATGCAATGAATGGGATCCGATAACCATGTCTACACGAGCCTTTCATCAAAACCTTTTGCGCAAAGCTAGGCAAGAGAGCGGCAATGTTGAAAGCTCGCTTGTTCTCATTCCTCTAGTTTTCCTCTTTCTCATCTCGATTGAACTCATAGTTGCGACCAATCTGCGCAACAGCGACTTTGCTCTGGCTCAAAGTGATGCCTCAAGTAGAGCAATCAGCGGAGTAGTTACTAGTTCAGATCGAGTTATTGAATTGAGTTCACCTGATTCATTTACCCACATGAAGCTATTGATTACTCGCAGAAAGCATTCATTACCGCAGTTAGTTCCAGGTTTAGTTGCACTCCTTGGTGGCAATGCTGTTGTTGAGGTAAATGGTGCGGCAGTCATGGAAAATCTGAATTGATTTCAAGATTGCGAGATGAAAACGGCAGCGCCATTGTTGAGTTTGTCGCACTGGCTATTCCACTCTTTATCCCAGTGTTCATATATCTCAATAGCTTCGCATCTGTAAGTGGAAATGAGGCTGTAATTCGAGTGATGGCACGTGAAGGAGTTCGTGCTTATGCTGCAAGTGATAGTGACTATTCAGGCCGCATAGTTTCTGGACAAGTAATTGAACTTATTGCACATCATTTAGGACTCACCGCAGGTGAAATTGAAACAATAGATGTCACCTATGAATGCTCACGAATGCCATGCTTGTCAGCTAATAGCCGGATTCGATTAAGCATTTCCTTTGTTGATAGTAGATCTCATCGCACCATTAAAGCTTCAGCACAGGAAAATATCAGCCCGTGGAAATAAAATGGCTATTAAGGGCAAGAGATGAACGCGGATCTTTAAGTGTCGTGATTATTGGGCTATTTGTTGTGACAGTTGCGGCTTTGATGGTGATGACTGATATTGCAACTGTCATGGTTGCAAAGCGCTCTCTCACTCAGGCCACAGAAGCAGCTGCGATGCGTGGAGTTCACACCCTTGATCGCGCTGCTTATTACACCGGAAAAGGCACAATGGCCACAACCCCTCTTGCACTTATTAATAATCGTGAACATTCTGCAATACCAATTGATTGTAATCAAGCTGTTCTAGATGTGATGTTGGAGTTACACAATTGGAGCACAGATGACTCTTCAATGAAGCGTCAAGAACTGCAGGGAATAGTGTTGACAGATTTTATTTGTGATGGAACCTCAGTTGAGATTTCTACATATGCCACAGTGAAGTTTCCATTTACGGTGCCATTTACTTCTAAAAGCTCAGCTCATTTGTATTCCAGCGCTGCTAGTACCAATCAAGTACAAGAGGGCTTCTATCTATTTGGAGTTCGCCTGCACTAAAGGCCGCGGGGCATCGGTTATTCATTAACTCGCTCTCCGCTATCCTTGCACTATGGCTGCGCGTGAATATCAATTAGAGATCAATGAAACTGACGCGACCCTTGTTTCAATTGAAAAGGTTTTAGACCTTCCTAAGCTGCGCAAACAAGCTGCAGAGCTAGAGGAAGAAGCGGGAGTTCCTAATCTGTGGGATGACCCGGAGAGTGCACAAAAGATTACGAGCCGTTTATCACGCGTGCAATCAGAGATTGCCAAGCTATCTGGTCTGCGCCAACGTGTTGAAGATCTACCTATTCTCTTTGAGTTAGCCGCAAGTGAACCTAATGGTTCTGGTGTTCAAGATGCTGAAAAAGAGTTAGATGCGGTTAAGAAATCGATAGGTGAATTAGAAGTTCAGACGCTACTTAACGGTGAATATGATGATCGTGATGCATTGATAACTATTCGATCAGAGGCCGGTGGAGTTGAGGCAGCTGATTGGGCAGAGATGATTATGCGAATGTATTTGCGCTACTGCGAGCGTCATAACTTTAAAGTTGATGTCCTAGAAACTTCCTATGCAGAAGAAGCAGGTATTAAGTCAACAACTTTTAGAGTCAGCGCTGCGTATGCATATGGCACTTTATCTGTGGAGCAAGGAACCCATCGTTTAGTTCGCATTTCACCATTTGATAGTCAAAGCCGTCGTCACACTTCTTTTGCTGGTGTTGAAGTTGTGCCGGTGGTTGATCAAAGTGATCATGTTGAAATTGATGAAAAAGAAGTGCGTGTGGATGTTTATCGCTCATCTGGTCCAGGTGGTCAAGGTGTTAACACGACTGACTCTGCAGTTAGACTCACCCATATTCCAACCGGCATCGTTGTTTCTTGCCAAAATGAGCGATCACAAATTCAAAACAAGGCAACTGCTATGGCGGTTTTGCAATCAAAATTATTGGAACGCCGACGCCAAGAAGAGCAGGCAAAGATTAACGCCCTCAAAGGCGATAACTCTGGTTCGTGGGGAAACCAAATGCGCTCCTATGTTTTAGCGCCGTATCAAATGGTCAAGGACTTACGTACTGACTATGAAACAGGAAACACATCTGCGGTTCTTAACGGTGAAATCGATGAATTTATTGAAGCTGGCATCAGGTGGCGCAGAAGTTCGTAATTTCCTTGCCTAAAGCATAAATCACATTTTTTCACAGGCTCACATGCGCGTTACATACCCGCATTTGCCTCAATTTTCCATAAACTATGCATCAGGCCGAGAGCGGATTCCCCGATATCCGCGCCGCAGATGCAATGGGAGATTTAAATGATTCGCTTTGAGAACGTCACAAAGATCTACCCAGGACAAGAACGTGCAGCCCTTGATTCAGTAAATCTTGAAGTAGTTAAAGGTGAGTTCGTTTTCCTTGTGGGACTCTCAGGTTCGGGTAAATCTACTTTTCTGCGATTGATTTTGCGTGAAGAGCGCCCTTCAAATGGAATTATTCATGTTGCAGGCAAGGATTTAGGAACACTTGCTTCGCATAAGGTTCCTGAGCTTCGCCGCCAGGTTGGAACTGTTTTCCAAGATTTTCGCTTGCTACCAAATAAGACAATTACAGAAAACGTGGCATTTGCTCTGCATGTCCTTGGGTATTCTCAAAAAGAGATCAATCGCGAAGTTCCTGAAGTATTAGAACTAGTTGGACTTGAAGATAAGGGTGATCGTTTGCCTTCAGAGATTTCCGGTGGTGAGCAACAGCGCGTGGCAATTGCACGTGCATATGTGAGCCGCCCACCAATTTTAATTGCTGATGAACCAACTGGAAACTTAGATCCAGCGACTTCTGTTGGAATCATGAAGTTACTTGATCGTATTAACCGTGAGGGAACAACGGTTCTGATGGCAACGCACGATGCAGGAATTGTGGATCAGATGCGTAAGCGTGTTATTGAACTTGATTTAGGCCACGTCATCCGCGACCAAGTGCGCGGTGTCTATGGATATACGGGATAAGGGGCACAACATGCGCGCACGGTTTCTTTTAAGCGAAGTTGGTATTGGCCTGCGTCGAAATATGACGATGACTTTTGCCGTGATCGTTACGACAGCTATCTCACTCTCATTGCTAGGAATTGGCTTGCTTTCTAATGCACAAGTCGGTGCAATGAAGGATTATTGGTATGACAAGATTGAAGTATCAGTTTTCTTGTGTGGATCACTTTCTGAGTCTCCATCATGTTCAGGTGGCGTAGTTACTTCTGAACAACGACTGCAAATTCAACAAGATCTCCAGACTATGCCGGCAGTGGATAGCCTGTTTTATGAATCTCAATCAGAGGCATTTAGCCGTTTCCAGGAGCGCTTTAAGGATTCTGCAATTGCAGCAAATGTAACTGCAGATCAACTTCCTGAATCATTTAGAGTTAAATTAAAGGACCCAACCCAGTTTGCCGTAATTGTTAGCGCATTCTCGGGTCGACCTGGAGTAGATGTTGTCCAAGATCAGCGCAGTATTTTGGAAAAGTTCTTTAAATTATTGGGTGTATTGAGAAATGGTGCATTACTGGTTGGTCTGGCTTCAGTACTAACTGCTGCATTGTTAATTAGCAACACACTTCGAATTGCGGCCTTTAATCGCCGGCGTGAAACTGGCGTGATGAAACTTGTCGGTGCATCCTCCTGGTCTATTCAACTGCCATTTCTTCTTGAAGGAATCATTTCAGCAATCGTTGGTTGGGCACTTGCAACTGGATTGCTGGCTGGTCTCAAGGCTGTTATTGATTCCAAAGTCGCCCCACTTTTGTCCTTCACCAACTTCTTTGGTTGGGGAGAAGTGTGGGTCTCATCAGCGTATTTGCTGGCAACAGGCCTAGTGGTTTCTACCGTTGCATCGGTAATCACCCTACGCCGCTACCTAAAGGTCTAAAGCCTTCACATCTAGTGAGAGAATTGCCCCTGTAATCCTTTAACGCAAACAAATAAGGAAGGGCGGTGATGCGGTTATGGTTAAAGAAGTTGGCCGCAAAGTCATTGCCCAAAACAAAAAAGCACGCCACGATTATTCAATCGAGGATGTTTTTGAATGTGGCATGGTTTTAACAGGCACAGAAGTTAAATCACTACGACTCGGTCGAGCATCGCTCATCGATGGCTTTGCCATGATTAATGACGGAGAACTCTGGCTCAGTGGCGTTCATATCCCTGAATACACCGAAGGTACCTGGACTAATCACACCCCGCGTCGTGATCGCAAGCTTCTCGTTCACAAAAATGAACTTAATAAGCTAATTGGAAAACTGAAAGATTCTGGCACCACGCTGGTTCCTCTTTCCCTGTATTTCAAAGATGGAAAAGCAAAGATTGAAATCGCAGTTGCTCGAGGTAAAAAAGCCCACGATAAGCGTGAGGCCTTAAAAGCCCGTGAGGCTGATCGCGAAGTTGCACGCGTAGTTTCTAGAGGTTCTTCAGGAAAGAGTGGGCGCGCATCTAAGCGTTACGAGGACTAGTTTTTTCATCGATTTTGGCTTGCCCGTTTTATGTCTTACACTTAATCCACCGCCGCCTAGTTCGCCCAATTTTTGGGTGCGATTTAGCGACGGTAAGTAATTAAGAATTACTTTGACAACTACATAGCGATGAAAGAATTACGTTTCTTTTCTTTCAAGTTTTAAACTTGGGGGTGAACGGTCTCGACTTTGGATGTTGAGGCAGGGGAAGCGGGCCGAGGAAGCCGGAATGATCTCGTAAACCAATAATCCGTGCAAAAAATAAC
>CANKXJ010000037.1 GCA_947487595.1 Actinomycetota bacterium | reverse complement strand
TCTGGCATCACGATGTCACAGAACATGCGTGCAGCACCTGGAGATTCTGTGCGCCAAGGCAAAATAGAAAATGTTGCAGGATCTGGTTTTGCCAACATATCTGACTCAGTCACACGTGCAAAGCCTTCAATTGCAGAGCCATCAAAGCCAATACCTTCATCAAAAGCATTTTCTAACTCAGCTGGTGCGATAGCTACAGATTTAAGGAAACCCAAAACATCTGTAAACCACAAACGCACAAAGCGAATATTGCGCTCTTCAAGGGTGCGAAGAACGAACTCTTCTTGCTTGCTGATCTCAGTACTCATGAGAGGCATTCTTACAAATGCAGATTACGGCTGTGTTAACTACCCTTAAATAACAAAGAAGTCAGCGTGATCGAGCATGGTTCTTGGGGCTAAATCCTTGGTAATAACAGCGTTGGCACTGATACGCGATCCCTCGCCTATGGTCACATTTCCAAGTACGCGCGCACCAGCACCAATAATTACATTATTTTCAATCCTGGGATGGCGATTACCCTTTTCGATACCACGAGCTCCCAGAGTTACATCGTGATAGAGCATCACATCATCACCAATAATTGATGTTGCACCAATAACAACGCCCATACCGTGGTCGATAAAGAAGCGACGCCCAATAACTGCTGCTGGA
The DNA here is from genome assembly GCA_947487595.1 of Actinomycetota bacterium. Lineage (GTDB taxonomy): Bacteria > Actinomycetota > Actinomycetes > Nanopelagicales > Nanopelagicaceae > Planktophila. The sequence continues at coordinate 6,744 of CANKXJ010000037.1, read as the reverse complement.
TGAATTTCAATTCCTGTCGTGAAGCGCACAGCATTTGAGTGAATGCGTGCAAGAAGTTTCAACTTTCTCTTCCACAGGAAATGTGAAATTCGATGTCCCCAAATCGCATGCACACCTGGGTATGCCAAAGCGACCTCTAAGCGATTGCGCGCAGCTGGATCATGACTAATCGCGTTATCAAGGTCTTCAATGATGCGTTTTAGAATTGCCATTAATTAGTCAACCAAGTCCTCATATAGAACTGTTGATAGATAGCGCTCTCCATTTGAAGCACAGATAACAACAATGTTCTTGCCGGCAAACTCTGGGCGCTTAGCAATCTCTGATGCTGCCCACAACGTTGCACCAGATGAAATTCCAGCAAGGAATCCTTCTTCTGCTCCTGCACGGCGTGCATATTTAATTGCATCGGCTGCAGTTGCATCCAGGATCTCGTCATAGACAGAGCGATCCAAAACATTAGGAATGAAGTTAGCTCCAATTCCCTGAATGGGGTGTGCCCCCGGCTCTCCACCATTTAAAATTGGCGATGCAGCAGGTTCCACACCAAAGACCTTAATTGCCGGGTTTTTCTCTTTTAAGTAACGGCCCGTGCCAGTAATTGTTCCGCCCGTGCCAATGCCTGAAACAAAAGCATCAACTTTCCCATCAAGGTCGCGCCAAATCTCAGCACCCGTTGTTTTGTAGTGAATCTCTGGTCCTGCTTCGTTTTCAAACTGACGAACTAGAACTGCACCACTATCACCAAGCTTTTCAGCTGCTGCAACTGCGCCTTTCATACCTTCACCTGCTGGTGTTAATACAAGCTCTGCGCCAAAGGCGCGAATTAACTTGCGACGCTCCTTTGAAACCGACTCTGGCATTGTGAAAATCGACTTGTATCCACGAGCTGCAGCAACCATTGCTACTGCAATGCCTGTATTTCCAGATGTTGCTTCAACAATTGTCCCGCCAGGCTTGAGCTCGCCACTTGCCTCGGCAGCATCGATCATCGCAATAGCGAGGCGATCCTTAACAGATGATGTTGGGTTATAGAACTCCAGCTTGGCATAAACATTTCCTGCAGCACCATCTGTGATCTTGTTGATGCGCAGTAGTGGTGTGTTTCCGAAAATTTCTGTGATGTTGTTATAAATTGTCATAATTCTCCCTAGGTAAATTCAATAAAATATTTTGGAACTGCAGGCAAAGCGGGCTTAAAAATCAGCAGCTGCAGGAAGTGGAAAGGCAGAAATCAACAACGCGATTTCGCGTAAATAACCAGTTGATGATTGATTTCATAGGTCAATTCTACTGAAGATGTCTAATAGTGCGAGTTGCAAAGTATTCGCAAAAACTACTTCTTATTCCAGCGTGAAGTCATTGGCAAACGACGATCTTTACCAAATGCACGGCCTGAAACCTTGGTGCCAGGTGGATATTGGCGGCGCTTGTATTCAGCCTTATCAACTAATGAAATAACCCGCCGGATTAACTCTTCGTCAAAGCCATCTTTGAGCAGGGCTTCAAAGCCATGATCTTCATCAACGTATAAACGCAATACTGAATCCAGTAACGGATAGTCAGGCAGTGAATCTGAATCCTTTTGATCTGGGCGAAGTTCTGCACTTGGCTCTTTGGTAATGGAACGCTCTGGAATAGGAGGAGTGTGCCCGGCAGCGATGGCCTGAGCATTTCGCCATGTTGCCAGCGCCCACACATCTGTCTTGTAAATGTCTTTAATGGGAGCAAAGCCACCCACGGCATCGCCATAGAGAGTGGAGTAACCAACAGCTAACTCACTCTTATTGCCTGTGGCTAAAACCATGTGGCCCTCTTGATTTGAAATACCCATCAAGGTTGTGCCGCGCACGCGGGCCTGCAGATTTTCCTCAGCCAATCCTTTAAGGACCATGTTGGCCATATAGGCATCAACCATGGGGGCTATAGGAGTGATTCTGAAGTGAATACCTGTGGCATCTGCCAGCCCCTGCGCATCTTCAACAGAGTGGCTAGAGGAATATTTACTTGGCATGGCAACACCGTTGACTCGCTTTGCACCTAGTGCATCAATTGCAATCGCAGCAACTAACGCTGAATCGATGCCACCAGATAGGCCAACAACAACTGATTTAAAGCCATTCTTTGTGATGTAGTCACGAAGGCCGATAACTAGGCCTTGCCACATTTCGGCTTCATCACTTAAACGCGGTGCGATCTCTGCAGATGATGCGGCAGCTGTGGTGGCTTCAGTTGAAATAACCACATCAGGTGTTGAACTGCCTTCTTGGCAATCGATTGCAACAACTATTAACGTGTCATCAAATTGCGGAGCTCTGGCAAGTAGTTGGCCATCTTTATCAACCACGATTGTGTCGCCATCAAAAACTAAATCATCCTGGCCACCAGTCATATTGACATAGGCAAGTGGGGCTTTAATTTCACGGGCCCGCTTTTGAACAAGGGCTAATCGCACATCATCTTTGTTTCGCTCAAAAGGTGAGCCATTAGGGACAACGACTAGGCCGGGTGTGCGAGAGGCGATGCTGGCCATGGAGTGCCAAATATCTTCACAGATTGCAACGGCAACATCAACGCCATGAATGCGAACAACTAAATCAGTGGTGCCTGGAGTGAAGTTTCTAAACTCATCAAAAACACCATAGTTAGGTAGATGTCTTTTCACATAGCGGGCTTTGATTTTTCCTTCATGTATGACTGCCACAGCATTTTGTGGCCCATGGTCCAAGTAGCCAACGACGGCCACAATGTCACCTGATATCTGGCTGGCTATTTTTTCAACGGCCATAATGCTGGCATCTTGAAAGGATGGTCGTAGAGCTAAATCTTCAACGGGATAGCCAGTAACAATCATCTCTGGAAAAACAATGATGTGAGCGCCAGCCTCTTTTGCGCTCTGAACGCTGTTCATAATCAGGGCGCTATTGCCCTTCAGATCTCCCACAGTCGGATTGATCTGAGCAAGGGCTACAGACAACTTCATTTTTCAAGTGTAACGGGGGTACCCTTGTGCCTGTACCCGGGGACTGCCTATCGCAGCCTCGAGGAGAGGAAAATAATGGAAAGCCTTTATGGCGGTGCTCTGCACCGACGCGTAACAATCGCCGATCTGCAAGCGGCTAAGAGCCGCGGTGAAAAATGGGCGATGCTCACTTCCTATGAGCAGATGACTGCCGAGATTTTTGATGAGGCCGGCATCCCAGTCTTACTTGTCGGCGATAGCGCTGGCAATAATTTTCTCGGTGAAGCCAACACAATCCCGGTAACTGTCGATGAGCTCATTCCATTGACCCGCGCAGTTGTCAGGGCATCCCAGCAGGCCCTTGTTATTGCTGATCTTCCCTTTGGCTCTTATGAAACATCGCCTGAACAAGCACTTGCAACATCTACTCGCTTTTTCAAAGAGGCTGGGGCGATGGGTGTGAAAATCGAAGGCCCACATATTGCAACAGTTGAAAAACTTGTGGCCTCTGGAATTCCAGTGATGGGACATGTTGGTTTAACACCACAAGCCGTCCACTTATTAAGTGGCTATAAAGTCCAAGGTCGCACCGATGGTGATGCCATTGTGCAAGCAGCATTAGCTCTTGAAAAAGCTGGCGCTTTTGCCATTGTCTTAGAGCTTGTCCCTGCCCAATTAGCAGCAAAGATAACGGCTGCCCTAAAGATTCCAACGATTGGTATTGGCGCTGGAGGCAACTGCGATGCTCAAGTGCTGGTGTGGACAGACATGATGGGCATTACAAAGAACCCTCCGAAGCTAGCTAAGGCATATAGAGGTATGAGGGCCGAGATGTTGGCTGCGGCCGGTGAATTTGCCGCAGATGTTAAAGCTGGTCAATTTCCAGCAGCCGAACACACTTTCTACTAATCTCACCCTCGTGGCTAAATACGCAATAGATCTATCTCCACTGCGCAAATCAGCCGACTTTCGCAAGCTTTGGTCTGCCGAACTAATCTCTTATTTCGGCTCCATGATCACCTACGTTGCCGTTCCTTTTCAGATTAAAGAGCTCACTAACTCCTACGTGGCAGTGGCAATCAGCGGGCTCGTTGAGATAGTTCCGCTCATTATTTTTGGCCTCTATGGCGGGGTCCTGGCCGATGCCATTGATCGCAAAAAACTCATCTGGATAACTGAATTCCTATCTCTGTTGTTCACCGGAATTCTTCTGATCAACTCCCTGCGTTCCTCCCCCAGCATTATTTTGATTTATGTAGTCGCCGGGTTATTTGCAGCTGTGAGTGGCCTTCGACAACCTGCCATGACTGCAGCCCTGCCCCGACTGGTCGATCATGAAGATATGGTAGCGGCCTCTGCGTTGATGAGTCTTCGCTGGCAGGCCGGTGTCATCGTAGGGCCAGCAATTGGCGGCGTATTGATTGCAACATATTCAGTTGCCGTGGGATATGCCGCAGACATTGCAACCTTTGTTATCTCACTTATTTTACTGGCCATGATGCGCAATATACCCCCCTCAAAAGAGGCGGAAAAGCCATCCCTGGCAGCTTTATTTGATGGAATCAAATACTCCTTTGCCCGTAAAGATTTACTGGGCACATATTTAATCGACTTGGCTGCAATGTTTTTTGCCATGCCCACAGCCCTGATTCCTTTTTGGGCAGATCAGTTAGGTGCACCATGGGCACTTGGTTTGCTCTATGCCGCTGGCACCGTTGGAGCTGTTGCAATTGTGCTGACAAGTGGCTGGACTAAAAGCGTTCGCTTCTATGGCCGAGCAATTATGTGGGCAGCTATCGGTTGGGGCGCAGCTATTGCTCTGGCCGGTGCCACTAATTACCTAGCCCTGGTACTTCTTTTTCTCGCTTTGGCCGGTGCATCAGACATGGTCAGCGCCCTGTTTCGATCAGCGATGTGGAACCAAACAATTCCCGATAATTTGCGGGGACGCCTTGCCGGAATCGAACTATTGTCGTATTCACTGGGACCTTTAGCCGGACAGATGCGCGCAGCTTCTATGGCCGCGGCATTTTCCTTAACTTTTTCAGTCACCGCTGGCGGAATAATCTGCATCATTTCAGTAGTCCTACTGGCCGGTTTTTTTCCAATTTTGCGAAAATTCGACATAAAAACCGATAAAAATGCCCTCGAAAAGGCCGCTGAGAGTGAGAAATCACGCTCAAACCCTCAAGGCGAGGGAGAGATATCGTGATTTTGGGAAAAATCGGCCATTTTTAATATTTTTCTATTTTTTTCGATTGTAAATTAATTATTTAGTGAGATTTTCCCTAGATGCATAAAAAATAATTAAAAAGAATGTGCGACACGCACTGAAATAATTTTCACAATATGATGGCATTTTCACCTAAATGATGTCACGCTTATCTACGAAAAGGTTTGGGTGACGGATCCGAACCATTCCGATAGGAGAAGTACGTGGCCGCAGCAAAGAAAGCAGCACCAAAGAAGCGCCGTAAGAAGGCAGCAGTAGCTGCTCCAAAGAAGCGCCGTAAGAAGGCAGCAGCAGCTGCTCCAAAGAAGCGCCGTAAGAAGGCAGCAGCTAAGAAGGCAGCTCCAAAGCGTCGTCGCAAGAAGGCAGCAGCTAAGAAGGCAGCTCCAAAGCGTCGTCGCAAGAAGGCAGCAGCTAAGAAGGCAGCTCCAAAGCGTCGTCGCAAGAAGGCAGCAGCAGCTGCTCCAAAGAAGCGTCGTCGTAAGAAGGCAGCAGCTAAGTAATTAGCAATTAAAAAAACCCGCCACTGTATGTGGCGGGTTTTTTTATGCAATTTTATTATTTAATCATTACTTCCATCTTTGCGAAGTGACTCTTCCACCCGAGTAAAAATCGTTGAAATTACTTCTAGATCAGCCTTAGATAAATGATCAACAAATCTAGAGCGAACACTCTCCACATGATCTGGGGCCGCAGCCACAATCGCTTTCCAGCCCTTGGTTGTCATCACAGCAAAGTAGCCACGCTTATCTGAAGGACATGCCTCACGCTTTACCCATCCAGCCTTTTCCATCACTTTCATTCGATGCGATAAACGCGAGCGCGATAGCAAGGCAATGTCTGCTAGTTCGCTCATTCGCATTCTGCGATCAGGGGCATCACTGAGTTGGGCCAAAATTTCATAATCAGGCATTGATAAATCATGGCTATCTAAATCACTATCGAGTGCCTCTATCAGGCGACGGCTGGCGATGATGTAACGGCGCCAGGCCTTCATTTCACCAGTATTGAGCCACCGGGGTGCGGTAGCGTTTTCACCTGCCATAGTTATCAGTCTACGCTAACAGTTGAAGCTTCAACTACTTTTAATTTTTAGGAAGGTGAGCCATTGAGTACGGGTTTCTCCTTTGAGATTAAATCTAGCCAAGAAGCTTCCATGGCCCGCGTTGGAACTATCACCACTCCCCATGGCGCGATCCAAACCCCAGCCTTTATTCCAGTGGGAACCAAAGCCACAGTTAAAGCTGTTCTGCCAGAGGCGATGGCAGATCTTGGGGCACAAGCACTTCTAGCCAATGCCTACCACCTCTATCTACAACCCGGCTCTGATGTCTTAGATGAGGCCGGGGGTCTTGCCCAATTTATGAACTGGCCGGGCCCAACGATTACTGACTCTGGTGGCTTTCAAGTTTTATCCCTGGGTGTGGGTTTTAAAAAAGTATTGGCGATGGATGCCCAAACATTTCGCCGAGATGATGTGATTGCAGATAACAAAGAACGCCTAGCCCATGTTGATGATGAGGGCTTGACTTTTAAATCCCATATAGATGGC
>CANKXJ010000036.1 GCA_947487595.1 Actinomycetota bacterium | reverse complement strand
ACACCGGTCAGCTTGCAGATGATGCGGCAACCATTGCCAATATTCGCTTAATGGATCCAAATGTCTTGTCTGCGACCTTTAGACAACTTCAGCAGATTCGTCCGTACTACAGCTTCCCAGAGTCGCTAGATATCGATCGCTACACCGTAGATGGCATAAAGCGCGATGTTGTTCTTGCCGTTCGCGAGTTGAATATTGAAGGAAACCCATCACGTAACTGGATTAACGATCACCTTGTATACACACATGGTTTTGGACTAGTTGCAGCATATGGAAATGATCGAGATATAGATGGAAAGCCAAAGTTTGCTGTCGGTAATCTTCCTCCTACCGGAGCGTTAGGAAAATTTGAGCCTCGTGTGTACTTTGGCGAGAACGTTCCAAATTACTCAATCATTGGAGGCGTAAAGACCGATACGCCAGTTGAGTTTGATTATCCAGATGACACATCACCTAACGGACAGCGTAACTACACCTACACAGGTTCTGGTGGAGTCCCAGTTGGTTCATTAATTAACAAAGTTATCTTCGCTTTGAAGTACCAGGAACAGAGAATTCTTCTTTCAAATCTCATTAATAAGGATTCAAAAATTCTCTTTGAACGTAATCCTCGTGACCGTGTTGCAAAGGTCGCTCCTTGGTTGACCCTTGATGGAGATCCATACCCAGCTCTGGTTGATGGAAAAATCATGTGGATTATTGATGGCTTTACGACAAGTGCTGGCTACCCTTATTCACGCCAGAGTGTTCTTTCAAATGTAATTGCAGATATTCAAGGCTCTGCAACCATTGGTGCTCAGCGAAATCGAACTGTTAATTACATCCGTAACTCAGTTAAAGCTACAGTTGATGCCTACAACGGTACTGTGACTTTGTACGAGTGGAATGAAAAGGATCCAGTTCTAAAGACTTGGGCAAAGGCTTTCCCAAATACCATTAAGCCAAAAAGCGAGATCTCTGCACAGCTTCTAGAACACATTCGCTACCCAGAGGATCTCTTCCGTGTTCAACGTGAAATCCTTAGCTCTTACCATGTTAAGACAGCAGAAGCTTTCTACGGTGGTCAGGATTTCTGGCGCGTACCTCGTGACCCATCAACATTTGGAGCTAACGCATCTGCGCAACCTCCTTATTACTTAACGCTTCAAATGCCAGGTACAAAGAAGCCTGTCTTCTCATTGACTACTCCATTTGTTCCACGTGGTGGTCGCGAAAACCTTTCAGCATTTGCAGTTGTTAACTCAGATCCAGGTCCTGATTACGGAAAGATCTCCGTGCTGCAATTGCCACGTAACACCAATATTGCAGGTCCATCACAGGTAGCCTCAAACTTTGAAGCAAAACCTGAAGTTGCAAACTCATTGTCACTTCTACGTCGTGGTGGCTCTGATGTTGTATTAGGAAATCTGCTCACACTTCCAGTTGGTGGTGGTCTGTTGTATGTGCAGCCTGTTTATGTCAGAGCGACTTCAAACACAGCTGCATATCCATTGCTTCAGAAGGTTCTCGTATCCTTCGGAGATCAAATTGGTTATGACGACACATTAAAGGGTGCACTTGATCAAGTGTTCGGTGGTAACTCCGGAACTGTGGCAGGTGGCTCTTCTAGTGGCACAGCTGGCCAAACGAGCACAAACTCTTCACTTGCAAACTCACTAGCCAGTGCAAAGCAAGCTTATGCAGATGGCCTTGCCGCACTTGCAAAGGGAGATTTTGCAGCCTATGACAAAGCACAAAAGCGATTGAAGTCCGCTCTTGATGCAGCGATCAATGCACAGAACAAATAGTGAAGCAGTAAAAGAAAAGTAATTACAAAGATAAAGGCCAGATTCATGCGAGTAATTGCATGGATTTGGTCTTTATCTATTGATGCACATAAGATTGCTTCACCGACGCGGGGTGGAGCAGCTCGGTAGCTCGCTGGGCTCATAACCCAGAGGTCGTAGGTTCAAATCCTGCCCCCGCTACTACGCACAACAGTATGAAAGATCTCGCTGGTGGAACATCCACTAGCGAGATTTTTTATTTGATTCGAAGTGAGTTAGTAACTACAAAGAGTGAAGAAAGCGCCATTGCCCCTGCGGCATAAATTGGTGTTAATAGACCAAAGGCTGCAATAGGTAAGCCAATGACGTTATAGATAAGCGCCCAACCCATATTCAAGCGGATGATCTTTAAGGTTTTTTGTGAAAGCTTCAATGCTGAAATGACACTTCCCAAACCTGAGTTCATCAAGGTGATGTCAGCTGAAGAAATCGCTGTGTCAGTGCCAGTTCCCATGGCCATAGATAAATCAGCAGCGGTTAAGGCTGCAGCATCATTGATTCCATCGCCAATCATAAGAACACAACGACCTTCAGCTCTTAGCTTCTCTACGATCTGTAACTTAGTCTCTGGCATAGCTGCAGAAACTACGTGCTCACTATCAATACCCACAGTTAAAGTAACTGCGGCAGCAACCTCTGCGCTATCTCCTGTTACAAGCCATGGTGTGATTCCCATTGACTTTAGATTAGTAATTGTCTCTGCTGCATCGCTCTTTAATTGATCGCCAACAGCAAAGACAGCTAAAGCAACGCCATCCCATGCTAAAACTGAAACTGTTAAACCTGCACTCTGCCCAGCTGTAACAGCTGCCTTAATTTCTGGGTGAAAATCTGTGCAGCTGTGTGCAACAGCTGCAGGAGAACCAATTAAAACCACAGGTGATTGAGTTCCAAGATTTACACGACCCGCAGCTCCAGATCCCGGTGTAACTGAGAAATCTGTGACCGCATGGTTCTTTGCACCAGCACTGAGTGCGTAGCGAGAAATAGCCAGAGCAACTGGGTGTGAATTTGCTGATTCAATGGCATTTGCCGAAGAAAGAATCGTTGATTCATTAATAAGAGATGCGAAGGATGAACCTAACACTGCGCCAGCGGCGGCAGAAATAACTGCATTCTGCACATTCATAACACCCTCTGTGAGTGTTCCAGTCTTATCAAAGACGACTGTGTCCACTTTACGGGCAACTTCTAATACTCGAGGTTCGCGCAGAACTATTCCACGTTGTGCACCGCGACCAGATGCAACAAGTAATGCAACAGGTGTAGCAAGTCCTAGTGCGCATGGACAAGCGATTACAAGCACGGTGATTGCTACAGAAATAGATTGTGTGAGGCTATAGCCGCTGTAATACCAGCCTACAAAAACTCCAATTGCAAGAACTGTAACAATCGGAACGAAGACTGCACTAATTCGATCTGCTAAGCGCTGAATGGGAGCTTTGGTTCCTTGTGCACTAATTACCATTGCTGTGATGCGGGCAAGTTCAGTATCACTGCCTACTCGTGTGGCCCGCACAATTAATCGACCGTTGTGATTAAGTGATGCACCAATTACTTGAGATCCAGGACCGACATCTACAGGTTTTGATTCACCTGTAAGCATTGAGTTATCAACCGCGCTCTGACCGCTGACAACAATGCCATCAGTTGCAACACGATCTCCTGGTCTGACTTCAAATTCATCACCGATTTGTAACTGTTCGATTGGAACAATCAGTGGGAATCCCCCACGAACAATCGTTACCTCTTTACTACCTAGAGCTAAGAGAGATGAAAGGGCCGCACCCGCTCGTGCTTTAGCTCTTGTTTCTAAGAAACGTCCCAAGATGACAAAGAAAATAACACCGGCAGCAACTTCGGTATAAACATCGCCCTCACCAGTTGAATTTGCATAAATCGACCATGTGAATGCTGCAATTGAACCCATCGAAATTAAGTTATCCATAGTTGGATGCTTGAGATTTCTTAGTGCAGCACGGTGAATTGGCCAAGCAACAAGCAAAACAACAGGTGCACTGAGTGCAATTACGAGCCATGCAGTGGCTGAATAGAGTGGATGTGGGAGTCCAAATACATCTAGCTGATCATGAATCCACATATCGATTGCATGGTGCCAACTCATAACCATCGAGAGTGCTACGGCAGGAACTGCAAAAATGAAGGCGAAGAATAAGGCGCGTGCTGATTTCTTACTGTGCAAAGTTACTGCCTGTGCATCTTGCAAAAGACTGGCTTTATATCCAGCTTTTTCAACGGTTTTGATTAATTCTTTTATATCCATATCGGCAGGGGCTAAAACATGGGCGGTCTCTGTTGCAAAGTTAATGGTTGCTCGAACACCTTCCATGTTGTTGAGCGCTTTTTCAACTGCATTCACGCAGGAAGAACAGGTCATTCCCTCAATAGCAAGGGTTGTGGGTTCTAAAATCGCTTCGGTTGCCATGTCCGCTTACCCGTTCAGCGCTTTGATGAGAGCTTCATGTACTGCCTTGTTTGTAGAAACTCCACTGCCACCAAATGGACCATGCTCACCGGAAGTATTTGTAAACACTCCTCCAGCTTCACGAACAATAATATCTAGTGCTGCCATGTCCCAGACTGCAAGAGTTGGTTCAATAGCAATATCTACCGCGCCTTCTGCAACCAATACATGTGACCAAAAATCACCCATCCCGCGGGTGCGCCATGCAGTAGAGAGAATTGAGTTAAAAGCCTTTAAGCGCGCGCCAAAACCAACAAAATCTGAATATGCAACTGATGCATCAGTTATAGATGAAACTTGTGAGACTGCTAATTTTCTACTCTGGCCATTAAAGGTGACATATGCACCTTCACAACATGATGCATACCAACGTCGTGCAAGTGCTGGAGAACTTGCGATTCCAACTACAACTTCTTGTGTGCCATCTTCTGCAACTTCGACAAGTGCAATCAATGTTGCCCACGTAGGAACTCCACGCATAAAGTTTTTAGTTCCATCAATGGGATCTATAACCCAGTAACGCTTAGCCCCTGTGATGTCACTTCCAAACTCTTCACCCAGTAATCCATCATTAGGGCGATGAGTTGCAAGTGCTTCACGGATTGCAGTCTCTACAGCTCGGTCTGCATCGGTAACTGGTGTGTTATCCGGCTTGGTTGTAACGACTAAATCTAAAGATTGATAGCGATCAAGTGAGATTGCATCTGCAATGTCAGCGAGTAGGTGTGCCAAAGCTAAGTCTTCGGCGTACTTACTTTCGCTCATTTTCTATTCTTCCCTTAATCAATTCTTACGTTAACTCTATAGATTGAATACTAATCCTCTGGCACAAATAGTGCTTGGTCCTTGACCGATAACAATGAACGAAGGCTGCTCAATCTGGCTGCTCTCTCATGGTCCACGACCCCGTTAGGCGCAGCCCATGCATCAAGTTTGCAAGAACTCTCAGCGTGTGAGCAATTCGACAAACACGTTGCAGCTACAAGTGAGAGATCTGTGAACGCATCAACAATTCGACTTACATCGATATGAGACAAGCCGAAGGCTCTTATTCCTGGTGTGTCAATAATCCATCCATCATGTGTATCTAGTGCAAGTGCAACTGCGCTAGATGATGTGTGTCGACCACGACCCGTTGCCTCATTCACATCACCAGTTAAACGATCGGCATCTGGAACTAGGGCGTTAATAAGCGTTGATTTACCAACACCTGAATGACCCACGAGAACAGAGATTTTGCCTGAAAGCATGTAGTGCAGCGCTTCTAAATCTTTCTCACGAGAATCACTCTTAATTGCAGTGTGCAGGATTTCAACATCTAACTTTGCATACTCAGCTAAGAACTCTGGAACAACTCCCAAATCAGTTTTAGTGACTACTAACTTTGGCGTAATACCCTCAGTAAATGCTGAAACAAGGAAACGATCAATAAGGCCGCGACGTGGTTCAGGGTTTAGTGCTGCGACAACAATGACAAGTTGATCTACGTTTGCAACAATTGTGCGCTCAACTTGAGCTGCATCATCAACGGTTCTGCTGAGTGAGTTTCTGCGCTCATTGACTGAAACGATACGAGCCAAACTTCCTTCATCACCAGTTACATCACCAACAATAGAAACTCGATCACCCACCACAACAGATTTAGGTCCAAGTTCTCTTGCACGCATTGCAGTGATAATCACGCCTTCGTCAGTAACACATGTTTGTCGCCCGCGATCAACTCCTGTGACAAGTGCTGAAATGGCAGCGGAATGGCTAGGGCGATCTTTGCTTCGTGGACGTGTGCTGCGTGCAGGTCTTACGCGCGCATCTGATTCATCGTATTCGCGCGGGCTCATAGTTTCATTCTCTGATTAAGCAAGAAGAGAACTCCATAGACCTGGAAAATCAGGCAGAGTTTTACGAGTAGTTGCAATGTTTTCTACTTCAATTCCTGGAACTACTAAACCAATAACTGCGCCAGCTGTTGCTAGGCGGTGATCGTCATATGTATGGAATACGCCGCCATGTAATGGTGCTGGAGTTATGTGAAGCGCACTTTCTTCCTCAACTACATCTCCACCTAGAGCATTAATTTCACGTGTGAGGGCAGCAAGGCGATCGGTTTCATGCAAGCGAAGGTGGGTAATGCCGCGCAAATGTGACGGTGAATCGGCAAGGGCTGCAACTGCTGCAATAGATGGAGTTAGTTCGCCAACATCATGTAGATCAATATCAATTCCATGAATTACACCAGTTCCACTTAAGGTTAATCCGCGCTCATCCATTGAAACTTTTGCACCCATTTGCGTAAAGATTGAACGTAATTGATCTCCCGGCTGAGTAGTTGTCTTAGGCCAATCTGCAATCGTGACACTTCCACCACACACCATGGCAAGAGATAAAAATGGCGCGGCATTTGAAAGATCAGGTTCGATTACTAAATCTTGTCCATGAAGTTTTCCAGCCTGAACACTCCATGATTGCGCTGCTGTATCAACTTCTACCTGTGCTCCAAAGCTGCGCAACATATCAACTGTCATTTCAATGTGGGGCATCGATGGAAGTTGACCGCCTTTGTGTGTTGCAACAATGCCGTTTTCAAAACTTGGTGCAACTAATAAAAGTGCGGATAAAAACTGACTGGATGCGCTTGCATCAATTGTTAGAGCGCCGCCTGGAATCTTGCCAGTTCCGTGCAGTTTCATCGGCAAGCTATAGCGTCCGCCATGTTCGATTGAAACTCCTAACTCTTCTAAAGCTTTAATCACTGGCCCCAGTGGACGCTCATAAGAACGTGAATCACCATCGAATGCAACATCACCAGTTGCAAGGGCAGCAAGTGGTGGAAGAAAGCGCATCACTGTTCCAGCATTACCAACATCAATTTTCACACCGCCACGAAGTAGAGCTGGAGTTACTATCCACTGATGTTCTTCTATTCCATTTATTGTTACAGTCTTTTCTTCAATCCCAACACCCAGTGCACGCAAGCCTGCAACCATCAGTTCGCTATCGCGAGAAACAAGTGGGCGGCGAAGAATGGATGGGGAATCAGCTTGGGCTGCCAATATCAATGCACGATTAGTTACAGATTTAGATCCGGGAATGACAACGAAAGCCTCTACTGGTTGTGCGCCGCGAAAGAGCGCGGGCCAGTGTGCGTTGTTATTCATCATCGCCTAAGTCTATCGCGGCTAACAACACTCTCGTTTTACGCATATCCTTTGCACATGTGTGGTCGTTA
>CANKXJ010000035.1 GCA_947487595.1 Actinomycetota bacterium | reverse complement strand
CCGTCATGGTGAATGGCAACTATGTCGGCCGTTAAATTCTCTGGCAATGCAGCCTCTGCTGATTCCTGCGCCCGCTCTATTGCATCAATAGAATCTCGAATCTTGCTTGCGCGTTCAAACTCTTCTCGACTAGATGCCAGCTCCATTTCAGCGCGCAGCGTTGGAACAATGTCAGTATTTCCATTGGACATGAAGTTAACTAAGCGATCGGAGAGTGCTTTGTGATCTTCTTTACTAATCCACTCAACACAAGGAGCAGCGCACTTACCGATATCTCCGAGTAAGCATTGGCGCTTAGTTCGCTTTGCGCGTTCAAAATTGCTTGTCGTACAGGAGCGAATAGGAAAAGTTTTTAAAACAACATCGAAGGTGCTGCGCAGCGCCCAGGTATGAGTAAAGGGTCCAAAATATGAAATCCCAGGACGCTTAGATTTACGAGTAATGAAAACCCGAGGGAACTCTTCTTTGTTCGTAATTGCAAGATATGGATAAGACTTATCATCTCTAAACTGCACGTTGTATTGCGGCGCATATTGCTTAATCCAAGAAAACTCTAGTTGTAGGGCTTCGACTTCAGTATCAACTATCGTCCAATCAACTCGCACAGCTTGATGCACCATACGATACGTTTTCTCAGCTAAGTTGCCCTGAAAGTAGTTACTCAACCGATTCTTTAGATTGATCGCCTTACCAACATAAATCACCGTGTCGGTGGCGTCATAGAATCGATACACCCCAGGAAGTTTGGGAATATCTGTTGGCCGATAGCTTTGGGGATCTGCCATGTCGCTTACTTCTTAGTCGCTACTTTGCGATTACTTGCCAAAATTTCACCCAAGAATTGACCAGTGTAACTGGCCTTAACTTTAGCAACATCTTCAGGAGTTCCTTGGGCAACAACTAATCCCCCACGAAATCCGCCCTCTGGTCCCATATCAATAACCCAGTCAGAGGATTTAATAACATCCAAGTTATGTTCAATTACTACAACAGTATTCCCGGTATCAACCAGGCGATTGAGCACACCAAGCAACTTACTTACATCTTCAAAGTGCAGGCCTGTTGTTGGTTCGTCTAGGACATAAATAGTGCGACCAGTTGATCGTCGCTGCAACTCAGTCGATAGCTTCACGCGTTGAGCTTCACCACCAGAAAGCGTTGGTGCTGATTGACCCAAGCGCACATAGCCCAAACCAACATCATTGAGTGTCTTGAGGTAGCGCGCAATTGCTGGCACTGACTCAAAGAAATCTGCTGCCTGCTCTATTGGCATATCCAAAACATCGGCAATGGTTTTACTCTTGTAATGCACTTCAAGAGTTTCTCGGTTATACCGAGCTCCATGACAGACCTCGCAAGGAACATACACGTCAGGTAAGAAGTTCATCTCAATTGTGATGGTGCCATCTCCCGAACAGTTCTCACAGCGTCCGCCCTTGACGTTAAATGAAAAGCGTCCCTGTTGATAACCACGAATCTTGGCCTCTGAAGTTTCGGCAAATAACGCACGTACCTTGTCGAATACGCCGGTATACGTAGCTGGGTTAGAACGAGGTGTACGACCAATTGGTGATTGATCAACGTGAACAACCTTGTCGAGTAAATCAATACCTGAAACTGTGCGATGTCGCCCAGGAACTAGTCGTGCTCCATTGAGCTTATTAGCAAGGGTCGTATACAAAATGTCATTGACTAGAGTTGATTTTCCTGAACCGCTCACACCGGTGACTGAAACAAATACACCTAATGGGACTTCCACATCAATATTCTGAAGATTGTTCTCTTTCGCACCCTTAACGACCAGTTGACGCTTTGGATCGACTTTGCGTCGCTTAGTAGGTATGGCAATAGATTTACGGCCAGAGAGATAGGCACCTGTTATTGATTCCTTGGAAGCAATCAGATCGTCATAGCTACCTGAAACAACAACATTTCCGCCATGTTCACCAGCACCTGGCCCGATGTCCACAACCCAGTCTGCAGTTCTAATTGTCTCTTCATCGTGTTCAACAACAATCAGTGTGTTGCCCAAATTACGAAGTCGAGTCAATGTATCAATCAAGCGGCGATTATCACGCTGATGCAAACCAATGCTTGGTTCATCTAAAACATAGAGAACACCAACCAACCCACTACCAATCTGTGTAGCTAAGCGAATTCTCTGGGCCTCACCACCAGATAAAGTCCCTGCAGGACGCGCTAGTGAAAGGTAATCCAAACCAACATCTAGCAAAAAACCAAGACGGGCATGTACTTCTTTCATCACTCGTTCAGCGATTTGAGCTTCGCGCTTATTGAGTTTGATTGCCTTGAGGAACTGGGCACACTCCATAATGGAAAGCTCAGTAATTTCACTAATATTCTTGCCTCCCAGAGTCACAGCCAAGACTTCTGGCTTTAAGCGGGCTCCCTTACACACATCACATGGCGTCTCGCGCATATAAGCCTCGTACTTATCACGGCTGTAGTCACTATCTGTCTCACTGTGGCGGCGATGAATAAATGGAACAACACCTTCAAAGCCAGTTGTGTAGTTTTTAGTACCGTAGCGGCCCTTGTACTTCATCTTAATTTCATACTCATAGCCATTAATAATCGCATCACGTGCTTTAACCGAGATTTTCTTCCAAGGTGTATCCAGGGAAAATGAAACATCTTTTGCTAACGCCTCTAGTAAGCGCAGGAAGTAATCAGATGATTGCCCACCTGACCAAGGCGCAATTGCTCCATCATTAATGGAGATAGAGTCATCAGGGATGATCAAATCATTATCAACTTCTAACTTGGTTCCAATTCCAGAGCACTCTGGGCAGGCACCAAATGGAGAGTTGAATGAGAAAGAACGTGGTTCTAACTCCTCAAAGGAGAGGTTGCAATCATGGCAAGCCAAGTGCTCGCTGTATGTGCGCTCTTTCTCAGCACCCTGAGCATCTACAAAATCAAGAAGAACAATTCCAGATGCAAGACGTAGCGCGGTTTCAATGGAATCAGTCAGGCGAGTCTTTGACTCTTCTTTTGCAGTCAAACGATCCACAACAACTTCAATCGTGTGCTTCTCCTGCTTCTTTAGCTTCGGCACATCGGTGAGCTGAATAACCTCACCATCCACGCGAGCACGTGAGAATCCCTGAGTAATCAGGTCAGCAAAAAGATCAACGAACTCACCTTTACGTGCACGAACTATGGGTGCTAATACTTGAAACTTTGTTGTCGGCGGCATAGTCAGAATCTGATCAACAATCTGTTGCGGAGATTGTCTGGTCACTGCGTGACCACAGGTTGGGCAGTGAGGGCGACCAGCGCGTGCAAACAATAAACGTAAGTAGTCATAAACCTCAGTAATCGTTCCCACAGTAGAGCGAGGATTTCGGTTCGTTGATTTCTGATCAATAGAAACCGCCGGTGATAAGCCTTCAATGAAATCGACATCAGGCTTATCCATCTGTCCCAAAAATTGACGGGCATATGCTGATAAAGATTCAACATACCGACGCTGGCCTTCAGCAAATATGGTGTCGAAAGCTAGTGAGGACTTACCAGAGCCAGATAGACCTGTAAAAACAATGAGTGCATTGCGTGGTAGCTCAATGGAGACATTTTTAAGGTTATGTTCGCGAGCACCGCGAACAATGAGTTTGTCGATAGTCACTAAACCCCAGCCTCTTCCATTGAACGTAGTTCTTTCTTTAAAATCTTTATTTCATCACGCAAACGTGCAGCAACTTCAAATTGAAGGTCCCCCGCAGCAGCGCGCATTTGATCAGTGAGCGAGCCTATCAACGCCATTAAATCCTGGCGCGGCAACGAAGCCAGAGATTTCACATAGAGTCCTGCCGTTGCTGCGCTCTTTTGATTTGCCCGCTTATTTGATGCCATCAACTCATCAGTGTCTTCAGATTCACGATTAATAAGATCGGTGATATCAGCAATCTTCTTGCGCAACGGCTGCGGGTCCACACCCTTTTCTAGATTGTATGCAACTTGCTTGGCACGACGTCGATTTGTCTCATCAATAGCCTTTTCCATAGAGGCCGTCATGTTGTCAGCATACATATGAACCTCACCTGAAACATTTCGAGCCGCACGGCCAATAGTTTGAATGAGTGAGGTGGCAGAGCGAAGGAAGCCTTCTTTGTCAGCATCTAGAATTGCCACTAAGGAAACTTCAGGAAGATCGAGGCCCTCACGAAGCAAATTAATGCCGATAAGAACGTCGTATTCACCGGTGCGAAGTTCGCGCAATAGTTCAACGCGACGCAGAGTGTCTACCTCAGAGTGAAGATAGCGAACCCTCACCCCCTTTTCCTGTAAGTAATCAGTTAGATCTTCACTCATCTTTTTAGTAAGTGTTGTGACTAGAACACGTTCGTTTTTCTCAGCTCTTATTGTAATTTCATTGAGCAAGTCATCGATCTGACCCTTTATAGGCTTGATCACAATCTGTGGATCCACTAAACCAGTTGGGCGAATTACTTGCTCCACTACATCGCCATCCACCTTTGCCATCTCGTACTTTCCTGGTGTTGCAGAGAGATAAAGCTTTTGTCCTGTTCGCTCTATAAACTCTGGAAACTTCAGTGGTCGGTTATCTAGCGCGCTAGGCAATCTAAAGCCGTGTTCTACAAGAGTGCGCTTGCGTGATGCATCGCCTTCAAACATCGCACCTAACTGGGGAACAGTCACATGGCTTTCATCAATAACAACAAGAAAATCCTCTGGGAAATAATCCAATAAGCAGTTGGGCGCAGATCCAGCTGCGCGATCATCTAAATGCCGTGAGTAGTTTTCAATTCCACTACAAAAACCAATCTGCTCCATCATCTCAATATCAAAAGTTGTTCTCATTCGTAGGCGCTGTGCTTCAAGGAGTTTGCCCTGCTTTTCAAAGAGATTGAGTTGGATTTGTAGTTCATCCTGAATATCACCGATTGCTCGCTTCATCGTTTCAGGCCCAGCTGCGTAGTGAGTGGCTGGGAAGATATACATCTCAGTTTCATCGCGCATGATTTCACCCGTCAAAGGATGCAACGTAGTGATCTTTTCAATCTCATCACCAAACATCTCAATTCGAATCGCT
This sequence comes from Actinomycetota bacterium, assembly GCA_947487595.1. Classification (GTDB taxonomy): domain Bacteria; phylum Actinomycetota; class Actinomycetes; order Nanopelagicales; family Nanopelagicaceae; genus Planktophila. Next base: position 2,522 of record CANKXJ010000035.1, on the reverse strand, counting down.
AACTCTTCATACATAGGGATGATTTCGATGGTGTCTCCCCGAACGCGAAAAGTCCCACGCTCAAAGGCAACATCATTACGCTTGTATTGAACATCGACGAATTTGCGCAATAGAGCATTACGTTCAATCTCATCGCCCACACGCAGTTTGATCATGCGATCCACATACTCTTGTGGCGTGCCAAGTCCATAAATACAAGAGACAGTCGCAACCACAATCACATCACGGCGAGTCAAAAGTGAGTTTGTAGCCGAGTGACGTAAGCGCTCTACCTCATCATTGACACTTGAGTCCTTTTCAATGAAAGTATCTGTCTGTGGAACGTATGCTTCTGGTTGGTAATAGTCGTAGTAAGAGACAAAGTACTCAACGGCATTATTTGGAAGTAGCTCTCGAAATTCATTTGCCAACTGCGCTGCCAGCGTTTTATTGGGAGCTAAGACCAAAGTCGGGCGTTGGAGTTTTTCAATCAACCAGGCGGTTGTAGCTGATTTTCCTGTGCCAGTTGCACCTAGTAAAACCACGTCTTGTTCACCAGCATTGATTCGTCGGGCAATCTCTTCAATGGCCTCAGGCTGATCTCCGGCTGGAACATAGTCACTAATTACCTGAAATGGCTCGACTCGACGTTGGAGTTCTGAGACCGGGCGCATTTGCCAAGCCTACTTTTTTACATCCTTATCCGCGAGTTCATCCCATATATTTTCCACTTTACGCAGTAATTCATCTTCACTGCCATCATTTTCGATCAAGAAATCAGCTATCGATTCGCGCTGTTCGCGAGTTGCCTGGGCAGCAATGCGCGCTTCTATTTCAGAGATATGTAAGCCCCTGGCACGTAACCTTGAAATCCTGTTCTCCATTATTGATTCAACGGTAATGACAATATCAAAACGGTCTTGGCCACCAGTTTCAAATAGAAGTGGGATTTCATAGACAAGGCTCTGATCAGCCTTGAGTGATGCAACAGCTTCTTCAAACTTATGGCGCACCCACGGGTGAATTACATTTTCTAACTTATTCTTCAATATGAAATCCTTAAATATCAACTCCCCCAAAGCACGTCTATCTATGTCACCATTTTTCAATATTGAATCACCAAAAATGCTTACCACCTGATCAAAGCCAGTTGAACCTCGCTCTATTGCCGCACGCGCCAACTGATCTGCATCAATAACGATTGCACCCAGGTCAGCAAAGTACTCAGCGGCAAGTGATTTACCACAGCCAATGCCACCAGTCAAAGCGATTACGCGCATGGAATAAGGATAACCCGATTGGAAAAGAAAAAGGACCCGACGATTAAGTCGAGCCCTTTAATCCTAATTATTACTACTCAGCAACAGGAGTTTCTTCGGCTGGAGTTGCAGCAGCATCGGCAGCTTTAGCTTCTGCCTTTTGCTTCTTATATGCCATGAAACGCTCTTGCGCCTGGGCGTACTGCTTTTCCCACTCTTCGCGCTGTGTTTCATATCCTGGCTTCCACTCTTGTGAGTCTGAATCGAAACCTTCTGGATAGATGAAGTTTCCTGAAGCATCGTAACGAGCAGCCATTCCGTATTGAGATGGATCGAATGCTTCGATCTCAATCTCATGTCCTTCATTGGCTTGCTTCAAAGATAGTGAAATACGACGACGCTCAAGGTCAATATCAATAATTTTTACGAATAGCTCATCATCAACTTGAACAACCTGCTCTGGGATTTCAACGTGGCGTTCTGCCAACTCTGAAATGTGAACCAGGCCTTCAATGCCTTCGTGAACACGAATGAATGCTCCAAATGGAACAAGCTTTGTAACCACACCTGGAACAACCTGATTGATTGTGTGAGTGCGAGCAAATGCCTGCCATGGATCTTCTTGTGTTGCCTTAAGTGAAAGTGAGACGCGCTCACGCTCGAAATCAACTTCAAGAACTTCAACAGTCACTTCATCGCCAACTTCAACAACTTCACCTGGATGATCAATATGCTTCCAAGAAAGCTCTGACACGTGAACAAGTCCATCAACGCCACCAAGGTCAACGAATGCACCGAAGTTTACGATTGATGAAACAACACCTGTGCGAACTTGACCCTTTTGTAGCTGGTTAAGGAATGTTGTGCGTGATTCAGATTGTGTCTGCTCTAGGAATGCACGACGTGAAAGAACTACGTTGTTACGGTTCTTATCTAGTTCGATGATTCGAGCTTCAACCTGCTTACCAATGTAAGGAGTGAGATCGCGAACACGGCGCATTTCAACAAGAGATGCTGGCAAGAAGCCACGTAGTCCGATATCGACGATGAGTCCGCCCTTAACAACTTCAATAACTGTTCCAATAACAACTTCGTCGCGCTCTTTCTTGCCTTCGATATCTCCCCAGGCACGCTCGTACTGTGCACGCTTCTTAGAGAGAATCAAACGACCTTCTTTGTCTTCTTTTTGAAGAACAAGAGCTTCAATAGTCTCGCCAACCTTGACGAGTGAGTTTGGATCTACATCGTGGCGAATTGAAAGCTCGCGTGAAGGAATAACACCTT